>CATZVV010000162.1 GCA_958425285.1 uncultured Lachnoclostridium sp.
CAGAAAACAGATACCTACTTTCGCATTGGATTTGGGGCTGTGAAAGAACTGAATCAGGCTAGAGAATCTTATCGTGAGGCAACTAAGGCACTTCGTTTTATGAAAGGAACAGTCGCACACATCCAGGATTTTACAGTTGAAGAAAAAATAGAGGTAAATTATCCAAGAAAAATAGAAATGCATATGCTGGATATGCTGAAGAAGGGGAATCTTGTTCAGTTACAGGTGGATTTGAATCAATTTTTTGACTGGATGGTGACTCAATACGGAGATAGTAAGACCGATATTCGTCTGAAAGTTTTGGAACTGGTTATGCTGATGGAGAGGGAAGCATTTCAGAATGGACAGATGACCTATCATTTTAAAGACCGTAGTGATTATATGAGAGATGTTACGGAAACAAAAGATTATGAGCAGCTTCGTACATGGTTTTTGAATAAGGCAGTGAATGCGTGTGAGTATGTAAGAACGGAGCGGGAAAATGAGTACAGCGGTATTGTTTCAAAGGCAAAAAAGTATATTGACGAAAATTTCAATAGGGATATTACATTAGATGAAGTATCACAAAGCGTCAATATCAGTCCTTATTATTTCAGTAAGATTTTTAAAGATGAAACCGGAGAGAACTTTATTGGGTATTTGACAAATGCACGAATCGAAAAAGCAAAAGAGTTATTGGCAAATCCAAATTACTCGATTAAAGAAATCTGTGCAGAAGTCGGATATGGTGATCCCAATTATTTCAGTCGTATTTTTAAAAAATGTGTAGGAGCAACTCCATCTGAATACCGAGAAGAGAGGTGAGACTTATGGGAAAATATAAAATTGTTTTGCTTGTTCTGCTCTTAACTGGTATTTTGGCAGGTTGTGAGAATAATCATACCAATCGGATTGAGACAGAACAGACGAAGAAGGGGGAAGTAACAGTTGGTTTAAGTATGGATTCTCTTGTCATTGAGAGATGGCAGCGTGACAGAGACGTTTTTGTAGCAACAGCAAAAAAAGGGGGAGTATCTGTTAATGTTCAGAATGCACATGGTATCCCGGAACAGCAGATTGAGCAAATTGAATATCTTATTTCAGAAGGTGTTGACAGTCTTGTTGTGCTAGCAACAGATTCTTCTAAATTAGCAGATTGCATTCGAAATGCGCATGAAAAGGGAATAAAAGTGATTGCCTATGACCGGATTGTAAAAAATGCAAATGTAGATTTGTATATGACATTCGATAGCAGAAAGGTAGGTGAACTAATGGGAGATGCAGTAAACCATTCTCTGAAGAAAGAAGGGGGGGTTTACTTAATGATGGGCTCAGAGGTAGATGAAAATGTGGAACAGGTGCAAAAAGGAATTAAATCTGTGCTTAGGAAAGATATTCATGTAGTGGGTTCCAGTTATGCAAAAATGTGGAAGGCAGAGGATGCTTTTCTTGCGATTTCCGAATATTTGCAGGAACATGATACTTTAGATGCTATTATTTGTGGAAATGACGATTTGGCAGGTCAGGCTGTGAGGGCGTTGTCAGAAAAGCGGTTATCAGGTAAGACAATTGTTGTGGGTCAGGATGCCGATGTGGCAGGCTGTCAGCGAATTGTAGAGGGCACTCAGTATATGACTGTGTATAAGGGTGTAACAAAAATGGCAGAGGATGCAGCCAATGCAGCCATTGCTTTTGCAAAAGGGTATGCATATCCTTCAGAAGAAACTTATTTTGACGGAATGTATGATGTCCCATATATTAAGTATGAACCGGTTGCGGTGACAAGGGCAAATTTGGATAAAGAGATTGTTGATAGTGGTTTTCATCTTGAGAGTGACATTTACCTCCATAGTAATCAGAGCAAAAAGGAGCAGGGGAATTAGCACGTAGCCTGAAGTTTTGTTGTGTCAGAGAGTATTTTGTATTTGATATTGAAAAAAGAGTAGCATATTTTCAAGACAAAAATATGCTACTCTTTTTATGCATAAAAACAAAATGTTAAAAAAGTACAGAAAGTAGCAATCTATTGCTGGCGAATATGTGATATAGTTACCCCAACATAAAAACATAGACATCCCGAGATGGAAAAGAGAGGGATGCAAGAAGGAGGAAGGATATGAAACGAAGTTTAAGAAGGGTTATGAGTGTATTGTTGGCAGCAGTTTTATGTTTATCACTTGCCGCATGTGGAAGCGAGAATAAAACGACAAGTACAGATGGCGGTGGAAGCGGTGAGACGAAAAAAATCGGTGTGGCAATGCCGACAAAAGATCTGCAGCGTTGGGTACAGGATGGCGACAACATGAAGAAAGAACTTGAAAAAGCAGGCTACGAGGTTGATTTGCAATATGCGAATAATGATATTGCTACTCAGGTTTCTCAAATTGAAAATATGATAGCAGGAAACTGTGATGTACTTGTTGTTGCCTCTATTGATGGAACCGCACTTGGAACTGCATTACAGGGAGCAAAAGATAAGAATATTCCTGTTATTGCCTATGACCGTCTTATTATGCAGAGTGATGCGATAAGCTATTATGCAACATTTGATAATCAGCTCGTTGGTAAACTTCAGGGACAATATATTGAAGAAAAACTGGATTTGAAAAATCAAAAGGGACCGTTTAATATTGAATTATTTACCGGTTCTCCGGATGATAACAATTGTAACTTCTTCTTTGGAGGTGCAATGGAAATTCTTCAGCCATACATTGACTCGGGTGTTTTAAAAGTACGTTCTGGTTCTACCTCATTGGCAGAATGTGCAACATTAAACTGGTCAACAGAAGAAGCACAGAAACGTATGGAAAATGTTCTTTCGGCTTATTATCCAGATGGAACAAAACTAGATGCTGTGCTCAGTTCCAATGACTCTGTTGCAAATGGTATTACAAATGCATTGACAAACTCTTATAATGGTGAATTCCCAATTCTTACAGGTCAGGATTGTGACATCACATCTGTAAAGAATATTATTGCGGGAAAACAGAGCATGTCAATTTTTAAAGATACACGTCAGCTTGCATCTAAGGTAGTTGAAATGGTAACTGCAATTGTAAGTGGCAAAGAAGTTCCTGTAAATGATACGACAACGTATGACAATGGAAAAGGTGTTGTTCCTTCTTTCCTTTGTGAACCGGTATTTGCCGATAAGGATAATTACAAAGAATTGTTAATAGACTCGGGATATTATACAGAGGAACAGTTAAAATAACTTGTTATATGGGGACTTCTCCTGAAATCGTAAATGAATTTAGGGGAAGTCCACTCCCTCAGGGGGATAGAGGAAAGTACTTCTATGAAATTCAGGAAAAGTATTAAAAGAGATTGCAGGCAAGGAGTGATAAGCGTGGCAGATTTTATATTGGAAATGAGAGGAATTGTAAAAGAATTTCCTGGTGTCAAGGCTCTTGATAATGTAAATTTACAGGTGGAAAAGGGTGAAATTCATGCATTGGTTGGGGAGAATGGAGCAGGAAAATCTACTTTGATGAATGTATTGAGTGGTATATACCCATACGGTTCCTACAGTGGTGATATTATTTATGAAAATGAAATCTGTAAATTCAAAGAAATTGCTGATAGCGAGAAACGGGGAATTGTTATTATTCATCAGGAACTGGCGCTGGTTCCTTATATGACAATTGGTGAAAACATGTTTTTGGGCAATGAACAGGGAAAACGTTTTGCCATTCAGTGGGATACAACGTATAACAAGGCGCAGAAATATTTGAATATGGTTCAATTGAAAGAATCACCAAAAACATTGATAAAAGATATAGGAGTCGGAAAACAGCAATTAGTAGAGATTGCAAAAGCATTAGCGAAAAATGTACGCCTGCTTATTTTGGATGAACCGACAGCTTCGTTAAACGAAACAGATTCCAAGGCACTTCTGGATTTGTTACTTGAATTTAAGAAGCAGGGCATGACTTCGATAATTATCTCTCATAAATTAAACGAGATTGCATATGTAGCAGATAAGATTACTGTCCTTCGTGATGGTTCTACGATTGAAACGCTTGACCGTAAAGATGGGGAATTCAGTGAAGACCGTATTATTAAAGGTATGGTTGGTCGTGACATTGATGAACGTTTCCCAAAAAGAAAAGAGAAGAAAATTGGTGAGATTCGGTTAGATGTAAAAAATTGGAATGTATATCATCCGGTTTATACAGAGCGAAAGGTTGTAGATAATGTTTCTTTTTGTGTTAGAAAAGGTGAAGTGGTTGGTATATCCGGTCTGATGGGGGCAGGACGTACAGAACTGGCCATGAGTCTGTTCGGACACAGTTATGGTACAAAAATCTCGGGAGAATTAGAAATAAATGGAAAGAAAGTAGAACTGAAAAATGTGAAGCAGGCAATTGATAATAAGCTTGCATATGTGACAGAGGACCGAAAAGGAAATGGTTTGATTTTATCTAATCCAATTTATACAAATAATTCATTGGCAAAGATGGATAAGGTGAGTAAGTTCTCAGTTATCGACCATGATCTTGAGGTTCATGTGGCAGATGATTATCGTGAAAAACTTCGGACGAAGTGTCCATCCGTTTATCAGGATGTAGGAAATTTAAGTGGTGGAAATCAACAAAAGGTTTTATTAAGTAAATGGATGTTTGCAGATCCGGATGTATTAATCTTAGATGAACCGACAAGAGGTATTGATGTCGGTGCAAAGTACGAAATTTACTGCATTATTAACCAACTTGTGGCAGAAGGGAAATCCGTTGTTATCATTTCATCCGAATTGCCTGAAGTGCTTGGAATGAGTGACCGTATTTATATTATGCATGAGGCTCGTATGGTTGGTGAGGTCAATGCAGATGAAGCGACGCAGGAAATTATCATGTCGCATATGCTAAAATCGGAAAAAGGAGCGTAGAGAGTATGAATATGACAAATGCAAAAGAAGTCCTGAAAAAAAACACAATGGTCTTTGCTTTGATTATAGTT
>CATZVV010000163.1 GCA_958425285.1 uncultured Lachnoclostridium sp.
AAAGATGAGGCAGCCTTTTTCTATAGAAAAAATGAGAAATGGCTTCCGCTCGGTATCTCGCATAAATTATATTTTAAACTGGATCACTTTACCGGATGCCGTTTTGGTTTATTCTATTTTTCTACAAAAGAGAAAGACGGAATAGCAGACTTTATGAATTTTCACTATGAACCACAACTGTTACAATAAGTAATTTAAAAAGTATTGCACTAAGAAAAAGAGACAATATGAATCAGTTGGAAGCGTATTCACTTGGGAATTCCATCAAGCCGATTTTATTGCCTCTTTTTTATATGACCTTTCTTACTGCTCTGGTTCTCATCAATATATTATACCCGGTATCCTCTTCTCTCACTCCCCGGTTCAGATATTTCATTTAACTCATTTTTCCCATAGGTAAGACCACAATATATTGTCTCAGAGTTCTCCATGAGTGGCAAAGAATGATCCTTTGATGCAATTTCCATAAAACTTTGATGCAAGTCCTTGATAATACTTTTAGCTTCTGCCAAGCACTCCTGAGACATCTCCGATTGTGCCCGAACAAGCTGCTTATCCACACAGATATAAGCTTTCATTAATACAAAGGATATTTTATGAGAAAAATCCAGACTCGACATTAACTGATTTACAAACTGCCTGGCTAGCTTAATCTCTTCTTTCACTTGCTGTCTATCACATTCATTAACAGCTGCAAAGGCATTCTCTATGCAAAGCAGTATCACCTCATAATTAATCACCACAAGTTGACTTCTGTTTGCCTGTACGACCCTCGCTGCAAATTCTTTTTTTTGCTCTTTCGTCATATGCCCGTCCCTTTCCACAAAAATTACTGTAACAATTGTAAAATCTGCTGTGGCTTATTATTTGCATGTGCAAGCATAGATGTACCTGCCTGCAAAAGTACATTATACTGTGTATAGTTTGACATTTCCTTTGACATATCTACATCCTCGATACGAGAAACAGCTTCTGTCAAATTCAAAGATGATGTATCAAGGCTATCTATTGCAGATTCCAGACGATTCTGGTAAGCGCCCAATGTTGCCCTTACTTCAGATACAAAATTAATTGCCGTATCCAAATCACTTAATGCCATCTGCGCTCCATCATCTGTACATACATTAAGAAGTTCAATCCCCATTGTTGTACAGTCACATTTAGGGATAGATACATCCATCATCTGCCCTTCATTTGCACCAATCTGAAGCGGAATATATCCAGCATCCAATACATTTATATTGGCAGTTGTACCAAGAGAACCTGTATCAATTGTAAAGGCCATTTCAAAACCGTCTCGATCACTTACTGTTACTCTGTTTCCCTCAGATGTATATGTCGCTGTTACCTTATATCCCGATGTAGTATCCAATGAAACTTTTGCATCTTCTCCAACTGTAGAAGTTCCGGCTGCCAACCCCAGCGTACTTGCCAAAAGAGGGTTATCACAGCTGACTTCAAGTGTATATTTACTTCCATACTCTCTTTTCTCAAATAAAAAGCTATTAGCTGCATCTGCAGCTACCTGTGTGCCACCTGACATGGCATAGCAGTCAACATTTACCTGATCTGCCAGAGTTCGTATTTTTGTATATACATCAGTAATCGTATCGCCAGCTTCAATTTCTACACTCTCACCATTTATTGTAATGTTACCCGCCTGAGCAGTTGTTATAATACCGGTAAAAGCAGGAGCAATTGTACCGCCCTCAAAAGAAGTTTTTGTTGCCTCTGCAGTTACAGACAATGTATATTGTGTAACACTTACACTCTCTGACATGGATAACACACTAACATAAACATTGTCCGATGTAGATTGTCTCTGGCACGAACCATCCAGCAAACTTTTTGTATTGTACTCAGTCTGCTCAGAAACTCGGTCAATTTCTGACTTTAGTGCATCAATTTCTTTTTGAATAGCCTGTCTGTCTTCTAATGTATTCGTTCCATTTGCTGCCTGCACGGAAAGTTCCCTCATACGCTGCAACATAGAATGAGTTTCATTCAATGCTCCCTCTGCCGTCTGAATCAAAGATACACCATCAGCCGCATTCTGAGAAGCACGTTCAAGTCCCCGTATCTGCGTGTGCATTTTAGCAGAAATCGCCATACCGGCAGCGTCATCTGCGGCTGAATTAATTTTATAACCAGAAGATAATCTCTCTAGACTTTTATTCATTCGATTGTCTGCCTTTTGCAAGTTGGCATTTGCAAGCATTGCTGCAATATTATTATTAATTTTCATAAAATCCTCCATTCTGTACGCAACGTAAAAATGTCTTGGCTACCTGATATAACTGCTTCCATTCACTTCTCTTTTCTAAAGCAGTCACCTCTTTTAGAGGCTCCCGCGTTCCCTGTACAAAATCGACTCCCTGAACCTCAAACCCAGACTCTGAAAGTGCTTCTCCAACCCGTTCTAACAAGACTCTTGCCACTGATAGGTCTTCTTTTTCTGACGCTGTAACAAAGCTGCTGACTTTGCCGCCACTTAATCGAAAAGTCGCCTCAATCTTCTCTCCTTGCTCCAGTTCTGTCGATATTTGAACTGTCCCCTTTTCTTTCTCATCTATCTTTTCCCGAATGGTAACTGTAACAGTGAAAACTCCTCGCTCTGTCATCATTGGAATTTCATAGATCTCCTGTTTACGCAATTTACGGGTAAAGTATACATTCTGACTCATGGTCCTTAAAATCTGCAAAGAATCATATGAATCCGTTATCTTCTTTTCTTGTTCACACATACTTTGATGCTCAGTATCAATACGGTCAAATACTTCAAGGGCATCTTCCGGCTCAGCAAAATTCTCTATTATTTCCGCTGTCTCTTCTTCTGTATAAACAAACCGTCTTTTACTATTGCCCGAATCGAAAAAAGCCTTTGCCATCTGTAGATTTTCCAATGAATCCGGCATATCAAGGCGCCTCAAAAACTGCACAGCATCTGTGGATGATTCCTTTAGCTGACGGATTTGCTCTGCGACACTTTCATAATAAGCACGATTTTCCTCTGTTTCACCCAGACAAAATTCCTCAATCTGCTCCAATGGCATATCCCAGACATCATCCTTAATTGCCGTCAAAGCAGAGGGTGATAGATTCCTTTTTACAGCATGAACCTCATTTGTAAATGCCGATGCAATCTGCTCAGAAATCGAAATACCTCCCTGACGTATTTCTGAAATACTGCCGAACTCTTCATCTAACTTTACATCTAAATTTCCTGCCTTCTTCGTTCTGACAGCACCCAATAATGAATTCAATGTTACTTCTCTTCCCTGATTCAATACAGAACCAAGTGCGACACCATTACTCTTTTCTACCTTGTCCAATAACCGATAAATACCAATAAAACTTTTTCGTTCTTCCGGAGTAATCCCATTGGATTTATCTAATTTCCAAAGAAATTTACTATAAGAAGCCTCATCTGCTGCCTGTAAATTTCCAAAGGAATCCAATGTCTGCTCCAACTCGGTCAAAGTCTTCTCCATTGGATTCACTTGCTCACGTATCATTTGCAATACATTTTCAGGTGACAACTTCTGCATCAATCGATTCACCCGTCCATCATAATCCGCTGCCCGATTGATATTTTCAGTGGTAACCTCCATGTGACCATATCCAAGAATCCGAACGGCACGCTGATTTGCTTCAGTCAATGGCAACCCTAATTCTTCCAAAAGTGAATCCACATTACGGAATGCCTTTTGAATAGAATCTCCTAAATCACCCCGTACCTGTGTTCCTACTGTCTCATAATCCATTTGAACGGAAGCATAAGCCTCTGACAAATTTCCTGCACTCTCTGCTGCCGTTGTCAGTGTCTGAGTCATTCCACCTTGAAGACTCTGTCCCAGCCATTCAAAAGGAGCTGTTAAAATTTGTTTTGCTGCACCTACCGTATTACTTAATATACTACGGTTTAACTCTGTTATCGGAAGTTCTGCTTCTTTCAGATATTCATCATATAATTGCTGTTCCTGCTCCCTAAGACCTTCCACAATTTCCTGTAAATGTCTCACGTCAAGTTGAATTCCCTGATTTGCTAGTTGCCTGGCAGCATCTATAGTCATCTTAAGACGAATCTCCTCCATTTGCCTTTGGGCTGTTACCCATTGTAAGGGTTCCGGATAGTTCGTCTTTAATTCTTCTTCAGATATATTCCTGATATTCTCTGTAATTTCTCCCGCTTCCTGCCTTGAAAAAATAGTTAAATCCACATGTTCAGGAGCATTTCCATCAATCATACCATCAACAATCCGTTCTAACAGCACATCTGGCTCTAAATTTTTCAGTTCATTTAATTGTTGATATGTCATAATATGCTCTATCGTAATTGGCAATTGATTTTCATACAACCATTTTGCTGCTTCCATTGATTCTTCCGTAGAAAGTCCGGCAGAATCAAGCAAGGCAGAAACCTGAGATTGAATCTCAATAAACCCTTCTCCGGAAGTTAATGTTTGTTCCGGAACTGACTGATAGCGTTCTAATACTTCAGGTGTAATTTTATTTCCTGAACGAATAATTTCTTTTGTACTACCCAAAGAAAGACTATAAACCGAACCACTTTTTTGCATTGTAGCATCAAGACGCTCAGCATTCTCGACCGTTGTCGGAAGCTGCGCCTGAGACAGATGCTCCATGTATGTTTCCGCTGCAGTCCCCTTTACGGCAGACTTAACTGCGGAACGTTGAAACTCATCTTTTTGTTTTCTGTCTCGTTGCACCCTCCGATCAACGGACTCCTGAGTCTGTGCCCGTTGCTTTTTGATTCGGCTGATAGCCCTGTCAAATTGAGTTGATGTATATTCGTCCAGCAAATCTGTTTCCTGATCCAGCACTTCTAAATCGTCTCCGCAAACTAAATAATCCATACATGTTTGCGGTTTCTCTTTGTGCTTTTCATTTCCTGCTGTTATACCATTTTCCTTTTT
>CATZVV010000164.1 GCA_958425285.1 uncultured Lachnoclostridium sp.
ACCATAACTGGATATTATCTGCATTTTTATTTCTCCCTGATAACTCTTTTCTCAAATCCTGTTGTTTTTTCTACTACCCATGGCTATATTTTAGCACATATAGTACCAGAAGTAAACATGCGTTCTTTCTTTGAGTAAAAAATTTGCGCGTCTAACTCATCTAAGTTCACTAAAGTAACGAGAATGTGACGCGCAAATATTCAAAAACTCCCTATTATTCTGTAATGCCTGCCTATAAGATAACTAATAGTATACCATACTTCACATTTTTTCCATGCCTCCTGTAACAGAAAAAACAGTAACTTTTTATCAGCGCAGGTAATTTCTCTAAATCATCCAGATTATAATCCTGATAAAGTTCTCATCACCAGATCTACATCCTTGTTCTCCAGTTCCTGAATAATGTGCAGGTATGTTTTCTGTGTTGTAGTCATACTTGCATGCCCCAGTCTGCGCGCAACACTGGCAATAGACACTCCGGCAAACAATAATAATGAGGCATGGGTATGTCTGAGTCCATGTATGGAAATCTCAGATATCCCACACCTTCTGCAATGCCTGGTAAGCACATCATTCACAGTAGAATTGTAAACCTTCGATTCTCCCACAAAAACAGGCTGATTCTGCGGAAGTGTTTTGGTCAGTTCTGAGAATTTTACAACAATCTGCCAGTCAATCTGAATTTTTCTCACAGAAGATTTGTTCTTCGTTGGAAGGAAACCACCTTCACCTTTATAATCCCAGGTTTTGCTTATTGACAGCGTCTGCCTGCCAAAATCAAAATCTGCCGGAGTAATCGCCAGAGCTTCTGAAAATCTCATTCCGGTTTTTGCAACAAGAAGAATAAACCAGTCCCAGTTTGGCTCTTCCTTAATATCCAGATCAGCGATCAATGTATGAAGTTCAAACTGATTCAGATATTTTATTTTCTTGGCCTTGGGAGTTTTTCCCTTAATGATGGCTTTTCTGGTCGGATCTCGTTCTATCATTCCTTCATCAACCGCATCCAGAATAGCACCTTTCAGCTGATGATGAAAATCCAGCGTAGTCTGTCTCTCATGCTCCCTTGCATAATCATTTAAAAGCTGCTGATATACTGTTCTGGTCAGCTCTGACACCCTCAGTTCAGGTACCAGCTTCTCCACCCACCTCTGTGTCATCAGATATTTTGCCATAGTTGCTTCACGAATTGCACCCTTTTTATATACATCAATCCACTGTGCATAATACTGCGAAAACAGTACATTGTTATTTGTATCATTTGACATAAGCATTCTCCATTTCCGAAATTACCTGCGCTGATATTCACAATGTAATAACTATAGCAATTCTGCAAATGGAGCGGATAAATTTGATAGATTTATGCAGTCATAAGAAGAGGTTTTATCTCTTCGTCCAGAGTTTTCTTCAATTCTGCCATCATGCGATTATAAAATTTATACTTCGGCAAAGCCGTTTCCTGTGCTTCTTTGTAGCTGGTATAATCAACAGTTGCCTTAATTGCCGTTTCATTGGGGATTTTCCCATTTCTGTAATGGATTGCCGCATACATCACATCATCCTTTGACGCATACCATTGAATACAGAAATCAGAGATAACTTTTTCCACACAGTCTCGTTTCATATTCTCAATAATGTTAAGGATAGACTTTCCTCTGTACTTTCTGTCATCTTTCTCAATATCTGCAATCAGATTTGACATAAGGTCTGCTACTTTTTCATTATCTTTGCGAAGCTCCGCCACGTACTGTTTTACTTCTTCCAGCTTTTTCAGCCGTTCCTGTGGTGTAATTTCCTCATCCTCCTCTGTAGGAGTTACAATATTCTGGATCAGGTTAATAATATATTCGTAATCAATCTTTGTACTGCTGTATGCCATCAATTCATAATCCTGATCCACCTGTGTATCACTGGAATCTGAATCCCCATGATCTTTGGAATCACGAATCTCTTCCATTACATTTTTATAATGACCTGCATAATCCTCATATTCTGTCTCTGTAATTCCATACGTTTCCAACATACTGTCGTCATACTTTGTAAAAGATTTCAGTTGTGCAAACAGGCTGTCAAACTCCTGGAACATTTTTGCAAAAATTTTCTTCTCTTTCATGGACATACCCGGAATGTCCGAAGGCTTCTCAGCGCAGATTTTCAGTGCTGAAAGTGCTTTACGAAATGCAGGCTCTACTTCATCCCATTCTGCCAGCAACGCTGTCTCTGTACTTCCCGCAGAATACAATTTCACCGCATTATCCACACACTTCTTAAAGAGCTTTGGTGCCTGAAAAGTTACAATCTGTCCATATGTCTTATTGGTGTCATAAATACGGTTAGTTCTTGAAAAAGCCTGAATCAGATCATGCGGTCCCATAGGCTGACGATCAATAAAAATCGTAGACATACATGGTGCATCAAAACCTGTAAGCAGCCTGTCTACCACAATTACCAGATCCAGCTGTTCTCGTCTGCTCTTAAATCTGGCATCTTTTCTGGCAAGACGTTTATTCAGATTGGCATTATAGCTCTGTATCTGGGACATTTCATATTTGGTTCCAAACATATCATTGTAATCATTCAGGGATTTCTGCATTTTTTCCTGATTCACATGGGAGCCTTCTTCATTTTCGGTAACAGAATAGGTGATGGCGAATTTAGGAAAATCCGGAAGCACCTGTCTGATTTTCTCATCGATCACAAGTGAAGTTTCTCCATTCTTTACTCTGGTAAGCAGCTCATAATATTTCTGTGCAACCTGAATGGATTTGGTTGTAAGCATGCACTCATATGTCATTCCCTTTCCATTCTGAAGACCTAATTTGTAATAGGATTTGTTTAAAATTACATCCAATACCTTTAACATATGCGTTTCATTGTCATACTGGCTGCTGTCCGTTTCATCCGTCATATTTTTAGGACCATTATGCTCAACCTGAAATCCCAGAACCGCCTTGTCATGAATCGCATTCTGTATGGTATAAGAATGGAGACATTTTCCATATAATTCTTCTGTTGTTCGTGGCAAATCGCCCATCTGTGGATATGGGTTCTCTGCGAAACGTGGAGTTCCGGTAAAACCGTACCATAAAGACCTGCCAAAGAAACGTTCCAGTTCTCTCTTTGTTTTCGGTGTCACTGCCCTGTGGCACTCATCCACTACAAAAGCAATCCTCAGATTTTTGATTTTGTCAAAGTCCGGTGTTCCTTCCTGCAGTCTTTTACTTATGAGAATCTGCATTTTCTGAATTGTCGTTACAATCACCTGACGGTCAGCCGATTTTAATTTCTTTTTTAGATCATTAACATTATCTGTTTTATCCACATCTACCAGATCATTATTTGCATATGCCTGAAATGCCATAGTTGTCTGTGTATCCAAATCTTTACGGTCAATGAGAAAAATCGTCTTATCAATACTTGGAATATCCATCAAAAGATTTCTTGTTGCCTTATAGGATGTCAGTGTTTTTCCCGAACCGGTTGTATGCCATACAAAACCGGATTCTCCGGTTTTTGAAGCTTCACGTATAGACTCAATGGCATGAATCTGATATGGTCTGAGCAGAATCAGCCGTCTGGCATCTTCATCCAGAACTGTATATCTGGCAATCATTTCATGAGCCTGGGGAATACGGAGTACACTTTTTGCAAAGCTGAGATAATCTGAAACAGGATTATTCTTTCTGTCTACCCATCCACTCATAAATTTGGGATTTAACTCTGTATCCCCTGCTGCCGCAAAATATCTGGTATCCACACCGTTACTGACTACAAACATCTGCACAGCTGAGAAAATCCCGGTAAATTTACCCTCACCAATATATTTTTTTATCTGCCAGAATCCGTCCATGTAAGAATGCTGTTTATTCTTCAACTCAATATGTATCATGGGAAGCCCATTAATCATAAGAGTTACATCAAATCTTCTGTCCCGCACATCTGTGGAATCCTCATCATCTGATTTCAGTGCTTTATACTGATTAATTACTTCATAAACACTGGAACCGCCTGCAATATGCTCATGGTTCATCACTACAAGATGTAGCTTTTCCGTATCCCGCTGTACATGAACCATTACCTTTCCATTCTCACCTACCAACCATTCCCCAGCTTTATAAAATGAGGAAAACTGAAGCTGGTTCTTTACCTGTTCAAATTCAGAGTCAGAAAGTCCTTCTCCGTCCAGCCTGTCCTTATTATTCTGCTCCAGAATATATCTGAAATTCGCCCACAGATCCTCCTCCGTCTTTAAATCCTCCCGGTATGTCCACTGGGAATCTCCGTAAATTAGCTGTTCTATTAATTTTTCCTCTATCATTGACTCTAATTCTGACATATTTTTCTTCTCCTTTGTGTTTCGTGTGGATAGTTGGATGGTTAGGATGGGGAATTGGCTTTCGCTGGTGAAGAGTGATGAGATGGTCGATGTTGCGGAAATAGCTCGCAATTACTTTCTGTTCTTCATAATTTGGAACATCAACAACAAATTCCTGCATATCTGACGCAAGGATATGTTTTATGGTATTACCAGTAGTAATGTTTTCTATTTTCTTCTTGGCTTTATCAGTCTGATATTCATAGTTTAAAAAGTAAGGCTCAATTTCTTCTTTTGGATTTCTGAACATGATTAAGGCATGAGCCGCTGTATTGTCCAATTCTTCAGGGATTACGGCTGCATGTCCAACATGGCCAGATTGAACCATAACCATATCTCCAGTATGTAACCATTTGTCTTTTTGCTTTTCATAGAATTCGTCATTTATGAAAATCTCAGAGTTATGGTTTATCTGTCCATCTTTTACATTGTTAGATTCCAGATAAAAATGTCCTTGTTCTGCATAGTAT
>CATZVV010000165.1 GCA_958425285.1 uncultured Lachnoclostridium sp.
TATTCATATCGCGCCCCCACTCAATCATTAACAGTAATAATCCCCTGGCCCATCAAGTATCCTAGGTAAAAGACATACTCCGTCCCCATGCCTACTTTGTTATGTACCGTCCTGTGGCCTAGCTTCCGTCCACTATCTTCCACCAAATAAATCAAATGCTCCGGAAACGCCGGGCACTCATCTCCCATACGATACGCTTCAATCGTCTCTGCTACTACCGGTACTATCTCCTGAGCCTTTTTATGTAAGCGCTCCTCACTCAGGCTCTTTACTGCATCCATCAAGATAAAGTATACTGATTCACCATACCTATCATATATGTAGTCTATATCCGGTTCTACTTCGCTGCCTTCGTCATAAATTGCTTCTCCTTCGTAATTTAAGACCTTCAGGACCCTCTCTATATCTTCATCGGGCATACATTGATTTACATACAGTGTCTTATCCTTTGCGGAAAACAATATAACAAAATCTCCATACTGGGCTTTGTATGCCCCGTGTAGCTGCATGGTCTGTGCACTTGTCAATTTCCAGGGTGCTATGCGTTTCACAATAATTTCACTCATAATTACAGTTCCTCTCTTTCTTTTTTGCTGGAACTGTGGTATATTTGCCTTGTCGAAGACTGTATATACCACAGTTACCGCCTCTGCTTAGCCTGCCAGCTTATGCAGGGGCATTTTTCTGTTTCATCTCATCCAACTGCTGCCGTAGCTCCTCCATCTCCTTCATTGCCTTGTCATAACTCTCCAGCATCTTATAATACTGCTCCTCTGGTACAACAATTCCCTTCTGCATCCTTCGTTCCTCCTTCCTCAGATTCTCCATTCAGGTAATCTTTAAGCCTCTCCATATTAATCAGGTACTTCTTCCCAGACCGCACAAAGATAATCCGGTTCTCCAGACACCATTTTCTAATGCAACTATATGACAGGCCCGTCTCATCGGCAGCCTGCTGTATCGTCAGCATCCGTGGTACAGTTCCCATATGTCACACCTCTTTTCCATAAAATTCTTTATATGGCCTGTCGTCAATCTCATAGATATGCAAATCTTCGATACATCTCATATAAGCCATCAGGAAGAAACTAATCTCCGTATTTTGATAGTCCCACAGGAGATGCGCGGCCTCCATTTCCGTTCCAATAGGCTTGTCCATACCCACCTTCTCTAACGCATGAAGTGTGAAATAATAATCTTTCATTTCATACCTATCCCCATCGTATTCCTTGCTGATCGGGAACATCTGCTGAAGATGTTTTGGAGTTATCATTCCGATGGACTGCATGATGGCAGAAAGTTCCGCATATCTTGAGGTGATTCCCTGAATACCTGGTCTTCTCTTTCTCCGTAGATATTCTGCTCCATACACTTTAACTCCCAGAAATACATACTGTTTTACCTTGTCTTCCGGCCATGTGTTAATGGTATCCACCTGATTTTTCTGGATAAAACGCTGATATGCGGCGGAATAAATGGTGTTTTTCTCGGAAATAATCTCATTTTTCTCCGGAACAATTGCCTTTTCTTCCGAAATTAATCCCTCTTCTATCTCAATTTCATCAACAATTTCCCGGATGGCCCTTATTATCCTATAATTCCTGATATAAAATACCTTGTCATCCAGCCATTTTTTCAGTCTTAGATAAACCCTCCAATAAAAATGTCGGGCATGAAGTTCTTCTTTTATAAGTTCTTCTATCATGAATTTACCCTCAGTATCCGTTCCACTTACTTCCTTCAGCAGTTCCTTGAGTCTTTCTTTCGATAATTCCCTATAAGTATCCAGCATCTGATTCTTTATCCGGGTATGCTCCCTCTGAAGGCATGCATACTGCTCCAAATTGCTATAATCCTCTTCCGCAATGTACGAACGCAGAATATCCTCACATTTGATTATGCCGATAGCATCTACATGGATATGTCCGGGATCCAGCCATGCAATATGTACATGCTTAGAATCTATTAAATCCGCCTCTGCGATACGTTCACAACACATCTTGCCCCATGTCTCCACTTCACTACATCTAAGGATGCTATGCACATCAAACATAGGCTCAGGTATTTCCTGCCTATTCCTGATATGTGATTTCAATTCCTTTTTTGTCTTCTCATCCATTTCTTCTCTCCTCCTATTTGTAAGTAACATTCAGCTTCTTACCGCTTTCAGATATGATTTCAGTCGGATAGCCATGACAGTTAAGCCAGTCTTCTACTTTCCCACATACACTTTCCTTATACTGCACATCCACGCCACTGTGTCCGTTCTTGTTGTACGGGGTATTCACACGCTCATCCGCGGAGATTTCCAGCTTACTGATGATTGCCCCGACAGCCTGGGAATGTGGTTTTCCTGATTTTGAGCATATCCCGAATTTCTCGGCAATGGCTGTCTTGTCGTACAGGTGCGCATCTTCCGTCAGCAAGGGAATCCCTGAATCATACCCGGTGCTTTCTTTGTACAGATTATTTACCGCCACTGCTATGAATAAGGGGTCAACCCCGGCATCTGTATATGTATCCTTCAGGATCTTGGCTGCGGTATTTACCGGAGAGGGAATCTGAACCTTATGTGCAGCCTCCTTCTTTGGCGTTTCATAAGAACCCGTCTTCCTAATGGAAGGTATGACCTCAAATGCCAGCCAGTTCTGGTAGTTGTTAGCCGCCTCGTTATTGGCCTTCATGCCCAGGCGGTAAAACAGGGGTTCGGGTATATAATCGTCTTTCCCCACTTGTGGGGAAAATCCCAACTGTCTGCAAAATTCATTGATTCTTTCCCATTTGACATACGTTTTTCCGTTTTTCTCTTGCGTCCATCCAAACCCTCTTGCTGTATCCTCTGCATTGATTGAGATGCTTCCATCTTCGTTCTCCATCACTCTTACCTGAATACCTGTTTCAGTGTTTTTAAATACTTTTAAATCGTTCATGTTTTTCTCCTTTCATTAAATCAATGTCACTTAACAAGTGACATCTTTGGCAAAAAAAATTTCGATTGGATTTTCGATAGATAGTTCTCTAATCATAATTTCAATCTCATCACTATCAAAAACACCTTTTTTCATTTTACCATAAAATGTTTTAGGGGTTACTCCAAGTAGCCTGGCCACACCAGATTGTGATAGTCCATTTTTAGCAATTACCCCTTTTAGGCTGTTTGTATCAACCATAATTATTAATCCTCCTTTCTCCACGCCGCTCTTTGTCACTTATCGCGTGACACCATAATATCACTCTGTTTGTAACGTGTCAAGTGCATATTTTTATTTTTTTGTTGCATATTGGGTAATTTATGTTATAATGTATCTATACTCAGGAGGCAAAATTATGGGATTAAAAGAAAATATAAAAGCGAAGCGAATAGAAAAACAAATGACATTGGAGGAATTAGCGTGTAAAGTAGGCGTAAGTCGGCAAACTATCCAGCGATATGAAAGTGGCACAATCAGCAACATACCATCTGATAAAATTGAATTAATGGCAAAAGCGCTTGAAACTACACCTGCCTATTTAATGGGTTGGGAGGACGAAGACGCGATATTGTCAAAACTCGCACTAGGCCATCGAAGATTGGGTGATCTATATAGAAAAAAAGAGGATATATCTGGTAAAGATAATACTTCTGAAGACATGATAATGAAAGAAATAATGGCTCTGAAAGATGAAATTCAAGGAATGAAGTTTTCTTTGTATTCAATTAAGCAAAACAAAGAAGCTTTAATCACTGCATTTACCGCGCTGAACAGAACAGGGCAAGACAAATTAGTTGAATACGCCATTGATTTAACAAAAATTTCAGAATATCAAATCGAAAAAATAGATAACACTAAGTTGCCCAAGGCAGCTCATGAGCGTACAGATATTGAAGTAACTGACGAAATGCGAAAACATGATGATGACATTATGAATGATGATAGCGAATGGGAGTGATGCTATTGCTATATGAAGAATTACAAGAAGAGGCCGACGCAGAGGGTCTCCTCATCAAAGAAAAAAACTTAATCGGGAGTGATGGCCTTATTTACGGAAATAAAATAGCAATTCGTCGAGAAATGCCTATTGTAAAAAAAGGGTGTACTCTAGCGGAAGAGCTGGGTCATCATTATACTACATACGGTGATATTCTTGATCAGGACACACTAGAAAAACAGAAACAACTTCGCGCCAGAGTCTGGGGATATCAGCGCCTCATTACAATGGACAAGTTAATCGTCGCATACAATAAGGGATGTCGGAATTCCTATGAAATAGCAGATGACTTGGAAGTTACAGAGGAATTCTTTTTAGAAGCGCTTCAGGTCTTTAAACAGAAATATCCCGACTGCATTCAGTTTAATGGTTACTTAATTTTGTTTTCCCCCACACTAAGTATCTACAAATGTGTTGAATAAACATAATCATCTTATATACAATATCAGGAGAATATATTATGTCCAAATGTTCTATTTGCGGAAAAGAAGGATTTTTTCTTAAAATAAACATCTCTAATCGTTGTAAAAAATGTGAAGCCATATACCAGAAACAAGAATATCTAAAACTTTCTCAAGAAGAAGCAAGGATTGCGGCCACTAAGGAGAAAGAATTAAAGCAAGCCGAAAAAACGCTCTACCAATTATTAGATTTATATATTTCAATCAATAATAATATATTCACTTCAAAAAGAGATGAGGATTGTGGAATATATCTCCCTCAAATAGAAGAAAAAATAAAGAAATGTAATCTTTATTGTGATCTTTTGTCTGATGCTGGTAAGACGACATACTTCTTTAATGTCCTTAAAGAATATGCATATTCTGACATTACGGACAAAAAATACAAACTCTTAAATTTGCAATG
>CATZVV010000166.1 GCA_958425285.1 uncultured Lachnoclostridium sp.
CATCTTCATCTGTCACATAAGAATTATGTCCCGGACCATGATATTTATTTTCGCTCTGTGAGGACAAACCTGTTAAAATTGGGTAATTTGATTTTTTCCATGAAGCTGGGTTAAGAAAATCCACATCTTCTGACAAATCCACCTGTGTTAACCCCACACAATATGTCTCATCTGTCGCCGCACCGGAATAAGTCATATACAGCGTATCCTCTCTTATTATAACAAATGGTCCTTCTGTTACCGTTTGATGAGTTCTTTCCCAACTATACTCACAATCTACAATCTTTACCGGATCACTAATTAACTGTCCCGGATTCTCAGCCGTTGTCTCACCAATCCATAAATCAGCTGTTCCTCCATTTTTTCCAAAGTTCCTCTGTGACCAAATAACATAATCCCTATCGTTGTATGAAAAATGTGTCATATCAAGGGTAATACCCCCATAATATGTATTCAGAACCTTACCGTCCTTATCTAAATATCTCTGAGGAGCTTCCCAATCATCATAGTTGGTCGGATCCCCACCTGTTTTCAATTTCATCAGAACGCTTTGTACATCCCAACCGGTTCCTACATTTGTGGCAAAAAACATGTACAATTCTTCATGAATGATATGCAATTCAGGTGCCCAATGGTTACTTGTAGAAATTATCCCACCTTCTGCTCCTTTTGCTTCATCATACACCAAATGTTCTTCAGATTCATTTAATCCGGCTACCGTATCTGATTCACGGATATAAAGATTTACATTTCCGGATTCATTGGTTGCAATAAAATAATATTTTCCATTATATTTTACAACATTTGGATCGGCACGGCCAGCAATAAACGGATAATTTCCTGCTTCTGAAATCTTATCTGATAATTGGCGGATTGTACCGGATACTTCATAAGTTCCTTCTTTACTGAAATCCACTTTTTCAATATCACTTTCATTCCATGTAACACTTTTCTCAGCTTTTGAACCATCGGAATAATTTGCAGTTACCTTTACATTTGACAAATCTACCGCTTTACCCGGCTCTGTCTCAATATTTGCTGCATCTACTGTTGTATTTACAACAGCTTTTAGTTTGTTCAGAATTTTTTCTGCTTCTTTTGATGTTACTGCAACCACATTACCTTCAATTGCATACGGAATGTCCGTTTCAACTGTCGGCTCCTGCTGTACCTCTGTTTCTACTTTTTCCTGGATCGTTTCAAAATCAGTTGTCTGATTGACATAACTGGTTCCTGTCTCTTCGCTTGTCCAGGTAATTTGATAAGAGTCAGTCACTTTATCATAGGTACATGCTGGTTTTTTTACTGAATCACTATCACCCAATGTAAGCATTTTAACTTCTTTATAGGAAATCAAATCCTCTGAAGTAAATAGCAAAACTTTTCCCTTCTCATCAGCCACAGTCTCTCCTTCATTTGCCCGGACTGCTAAAACACCAAATCCTCCATCTTTCATACGGAAAATATATGGTTGTTTTAAAACCTTAGTTACTTCTCCCTCATTTTTTGCGAATAACACGCCGGTATTATAATTTAAGGCTTCAAAATTCTTTCCATCTGCACTATAAGCCAAATGCATACTGTCCGTTGTTGCCGACTGATACATTCCATGCAGATTACCATTTCGTTTTATGTCATCTGCGTTTTCTCTTGTATAACATAAAATGTATCCTGGCTCCTCTGTTGATGTTTCCGATTGTGTTTCAATTTTTTCTTTTGTTTCTTTTTCTACAGATGCCTGCATATTAATGGGAATCACACTAATTGAAAGTGTGATCATTAATAATAGCGCAATTACTTTTTTACTTTTAGTTTCTAACTTCATTCCTGTCTTTACCTCCATTAATTACATTACTGCTACAATACGTTCACCCTGACAGTAACCAACTTCTTTCCACAAAGAACTTTTATTTTTGTCACCCCTTTCTTTTTACCATAAATGATACCATACTTATCAACTGTGGCAATTTTTATATTCATTATCTTATAAATAACAGGACTGGTTGTTTTCGCAGTCTGCCTTTTCAATAAAAGCTCTGCGTTCTGTCCCTGTTTTACCTTTATGGTCTTTTTTGCAGCTTTTAATACTCTATTAACTTTTTGCTTCTTTACTACCTTTATATTAATGATAGCCTTTGCTTCTCTGTCTTTCGCTGATACTGTAATCTTAGCAATCCCCGGCTTCACAGCCTTTACAATACCTTTTGAAGAAACAGACGCTACATCTTTTTTATTTGAAGTATATACAACCGCTTTCTGTGTTACATTTTTCGGTAAAACTTCCGCCTTTAAACTGGTCTTCATTCCCTTTGCCAAATAAATTTTCCGCTTTTTCGATGAGTACCCTGCCACCTTTACAATAACCTTTTTACTTCTTACATTTTGTACTGGATTCTTAGGCTGTTCTGATACAGAAGGATTGGGAGATGAAACAGCTGGTGAGGGTACTGGTACTTCTGTCTGTACCGGCTTTTCCGTTTTTACAGGTGCTTCAGATGTTCTCAGAACTTCTACAGCACTGCTTAACTGCTCAATGATTACATAGGCAGCACTGTTATTTTCTTCAATTTCAGTTAAGTCAAGATCTGATTCCTCATCCGGCAATTCAGCTACAACCTCTTTTGCTTTTTCCAATGCCTCTGTAAAATCATTCCACTGCCGATCTGTATAATAGGGCTGACGTAACAAATGGTCTGCCCCCTGAATTAATTTCTGCAATTCTGCTTTCTTACCATCTACTGAGTTCACATGATAATAATCAAAATCCACATAACCACCGCAATTTTGAGTGGAATAATAGAAAAGTCCAAAACGGTATCCCATAAAATCCGGCCAATCATATGACATACTAAGCGTGTCACCAATTCCAGTCCAGTTTTCGCCATCTAAACTATAATAGAAATATGCCTCATCCTTCATTCTCCAGGTCTGATTCAACTTCATATTTTCTCTAAAATCACAGTTCACTTTTAGATAAACACAATCCTGTGTCAACTCTACGGCTTCCTTTTCCTTTCCTGCTGTATCACCTGCTTTTTCTGCCCGGTGCATCACAAGATATTTCTTACCATCCTCCATTTTAACACCGACAAAACCATACTGATTCTGAAATGCAGTCAAGCCTGCAAAGTCTCCATCCTTCATATTCGCAACATCAATTAAAGTAGTCGCACCACTTGTTGGACCAAAGGTTCTCTGAGTCAGTGTATTGCGGGCATTTCGAATATTCTGGCTAATCAAGCCCGATTTTAATCTCAAATAACCTGCGCGGTCAGTCAATGACCATAAATTATTATTTGGATTATGATTCCATTGCCATTCAAGCTTCAGATTTGAGCCATTATAGCCATATTCATTTTCCTCCACACTCTCCAAACTGTCTTCTAGTTCTTCTACTGGAATACCCGCAGTAATTTCTGTACCTTGTTTTTCTTTATCATAAATTTTCCGAGTCATACCATTGTCAAATTCATCGGATTGAATGATGCTTTTCTTCTCCTGTCCACTAATGGGAATGGGCAGTACCTGATCAACTGATTTGCCATCATTTCCAAATACCGGCCATCCATCCTCACCCCATGTAAGTGGAACGAGTACAGGGATACGACCTACTGAGTGATAATCCTGAAACATAATGGAATACCAGTCACCCTCCGGTGTCTGCACAATACCACCCTGCGCAATCCCCCAGCTGCTATTTACTGTTTTTCCATTTTCATCTACAATACCACCCGTAAATACTTTCTTTACCTCAAAGGAACCATATTCTAGTGTCTTTGACCGCCAGCAGATTTGCTGGCGAACAGGATTGCTCGCCCCCTGAATCATAAAGAAATAGTAATACTCTCCAATTTTGTATGCATGAACACCCTCGGCAGCCAGACCCGCCGGAGGATTTTCATAATTATTATTGTCAATCAGCAAGGTACGTTCAGTCCCCAATGAGACATCCCATGTATCCTCGTTTACAATCAATTCACACATTTCTGTCTGGTTATAGGAATATGTTGAGCCATCTGTCTTTGTTCCCTGCTTTGAGACTGGAATAATCATATATTTCTTACATTCTGTTCCCGTGTCCACAAACAGGAATGACGAATCGTAGCATTTGGCAGTCTCGCTTCTGTGCCAGGAGCCATTTTCAATGTCATCGGTAACAAAGAAATAGGATTTCGGTGTTGTCTGACTGGAAAACGTTACATAATATTTTTTTTGGTACTTATCATAACGCAAACTAGCTGCCCATGATCCATATGCATAATCACTTTTTCCATTTTTCAGTGAACGTGCATCATCTTCTTCTAAGTAATCATATACATAATTCACAATCTCCCAGTTCACCAAATCATAAGACCTCATAATTGGTGCCCCCGGTGACATATGCATCGTCGTACTAATCATATAATAAGCATCATCTACACGTATAATGTCCTCATCTGGTACATCTGCAAATATAACGGGGTTTGAAAAAGTCCCATCTCCATTATCCGAAGTAAATGCCATTGCTGTATTTCCCCCTCCGAGCAAAGTAACACACATTACCACTGCCATTACTGCAGCCAGACAATTTTTCAGAAATTTCTGTTTCATGTCACATTTCTCCTTCACTTTCACTATTTATATATTTTTACTGTCCTTTTCTGTCCTTTTCCCCGGAATATTTTTTTATAAATTTTCCACTTTGCCTTTGGCACTTTGATTTTCGCTTTCCGGGAAATACCTTTCAGAGCCTTTGTTCCTACCTTCTCCAATGTTTTACTCTTTACTGTGATACGGGTAAGCTTTTTGCAACCC
>CATZVV010000167.1 GCA_958425285.1 uncultured Lachnoclostridium sp.
TCTCTGACAACGAAAGCAACGAGATTTCACAAGAAAATTTGAAAAGTAAGAAACGCTGGCCAGACGATAGGTTACAGGTTTTTCGGAGTCCGTTGCCGGACTTCGTTGCCGATGCCCTTTGCCTGGCTTTTCTGATCTATGGAGGTAGCCTATGGAGAAAACCCAAAAGCAAGAAAACAAGCAGAGCAAAAAAGTAAAGTTTATCGTGATACGGGAGTTTTCAGGTGATAAAACCATGCAGGAAGCCTTTGAACAACTCATTGAACGGCAGACCTGCGAACATTTTGAAGAATGGCTGGAACGCAAGGCAAGCTGAGGGTATTTGTTGAAGAAAAAACAGGGGCATGGTATAATATGTATATCGTGTCCCTGTTCATAGAAGGAGATTGCTATGAGCAGGAAAAAACAAGTCAATCAGAAAATCACAGCCCTCTATTGCCGTATTTCTCTGGACGATGGCGGCGATAACGAGAGTATGAGTATCAGTAATCAGAAACTTATGCTCAAGGAATTTGCCGAGAAAAATGGGATGTTCCAGTATGAGTATTATGTGGACGATGGTTACACAGGCCGCAATTTCAATCGTCCGGCTTTTCAGCGTATGATTGCTGATATTGAGGCCGGTAAAATCGGTTGTGTCATTACCAAAGACCTGTCCAGACTGGGAAGAAATTATATCGAAGCTGGCAGTTATATTGAAATCTTCTTCCCCAAACACAATGTCCGCTATATCGCCATTACGGATGGCGTAGATAGTTTGACCCGTCAGGAAATGGACATCACGCCCTTCAAGAATATCCTGAACGATATGTATAGCCGGGATATTTCCAAGAAAGTGCTGGCGGGGCGTATGACCCGTTCCCGGCAGGGAAAGTTCTGTGGTGGACAGCCTCCCCTGGGGCTGATGCGTGACCCAGAGGATCGGGGGCATTTGATCCTTGACCCGGAGACTGCGCCGGTGATTCGCAAAATCTATGACCTGGCACTGGATGGCTGGGGCTGTATGCGGATTGCCAAGCAGCTGATGGAGGACAAGGTTCCCATCACCAGAGTAAAAGGAAATACCGCTTGCGATGTCAACTACTATGCGTGGGGCGGCGCAAGAATCAGCCATATCCTGCGTAACCCTTTTTATAAGGGCGCTCATCTGGTTTGCAGGACGCACCAGAAAGGGATTCGCTCCAACACCTATGACATCATTCCCCGTGAGGACTGGGAAATCATTGAGGGCTGCCATGAAGCGATTGTGACACCGGAGGAATGGGAACAGGTGCAGGCAATCGTAGATCGCAGGCCACCTATTATGAAAGGCAATGCCTGCCCCTTCTACAACTTGTTCCATGGCATTATCTACTGTGCCACCTGTGGAAAATCTATGCAGATGCGGTATGAGAAGGTTGGCAGAACTGGCAAAAACCGCTTTACCGGCGAGATGCGAGAACCGATTGACAAGGCGTATTATATCTGCCAGACCTACAACCGGTTGGGCAAAAATGCCTGCACCAGTCACAAAATCGAAGCCAGGGATTTATATAATCTCGTCCTGAAAGATATTCAGGAACTGGCAGCGATGGCACTCAAAGATGCAGATGCCTTTTATCAGCGGTTGAGCAGCCGGATGGAGCGCCGGTATATGGCGGATGCTTCCGAGATGCAGAAAGAGCGTGAACGCCTGGAAGCCAGAAACCGAGAAATTGACGATATGTTCTTGAGCCTTTATACCGACAAGGCCAAAGGCGTGATCTCTGAGCAGCGGTTTATGAAGCTGACCGCCACTATGGAGCAGGAGCAGGAAGAAAATCAGCGCCGTTTGCAGGAACTGATGCGAATGCTTCAGCAGTCTGACGCTCAGGAAAGTGAAGTCCGCACCTTTATCCGGGAAATTCGGCAGTATGCCACCATTCAGGAGTTGGATGAAACGGTGCTGAACCGCCTGATCAACCGTATTCTGGTGGGTGAAATTAAAAAAGTCGATGGGCAAAAGACGCAGGAAGTCAAAATCATTTATAATTTTATTGGCGATATAACGCACATTTGACGGCTCGTGGTAATTCCCATTTGTTGTCCCCTAGCGTAATGTTCTCTTAAATTTCTAAACTTGCAAACAATAAAACAGAGTCTTAAAGATACCAGGAAAAGAGGGCGTCCTTTGTTTGTTACAAAAGATGAAATACGTCAAACGGTTCGGCAAATTATTAATGACGATGTAAATAATGACATAGTTTTTATTATTGCAAATAAAGGGTTTGGAAAATACAAGTTGCTCAAAGAAATAAATGGATTTCACTATCAAAAAGATATAATAATTACAAACGGCGAGCACTTTCATTCGGACTCTGTACTGAAAAATTGTCTGATGCAAGGCATCTATGAATTTTTAAGAAGGAACAATAGTCTATTCCAGCGTAACCGTCTTGGCAAATTGATATCTAAAAAGGGAAAGAACATATCAATTTCTAATAGAATTTGGTTTCAGTTTCATGTTAAGATGACTGCTGACGAAATTGAATGTTTGTTAACAGGCTTTTCCCTTAGGCTATTAGTTGATATTTACAAAGAATTTTCATCGAACGCACCATTAGTGTTTTTTATTCGAGGGACGGAATTAAGTGATAGTGATGAGGTGTTTTTGAGTAGACTTAATACTGAGATCAACACAACCAGATTCACATATATTATTGCTCTTCGACCAAATCCTATGGGCATCAAACTCATCAAGAACGTAACTGAAAATAGAAATGAAAGAGTTTGGATATGTCCACTTATGCCAGCAATCAGAGATACTATAAGTAGTTCAAAAATAGTAAAGATCCCATCCATTTCACTTAGCGACGTTAAAGATAAAGACTCATACAATGAATTCAAGTCGGAAATAGTACAGAAAGATTATTACAATCCAGTATTTGAAGTTGTCGACAATTTACTCGATTCTGGAATTAATCCTTCTATGATATTTACCGTAGCAACCCAAGAAATCAGTCACACTGATTTTGAGTATGTAAATTCTTTGACTGTCAGGTTACTGCATGAGCCAAAAGCATCTCCTTATAATGATGCCCTACTTGCTCACAATGGGAAATTTATGTGGGTAGATGCTTTGGCTTACTATCTCTTTGTTAACGAAGGTATAGAAGAAATTATTCTTGAATTGCAAAAGTTTTATTTTGCATTTATTACCGATATTAGCAAGTGGAAATCAAATTCAAACAGCTTATCCTCTCTACAGGTAGTAATGCCCAATAAGGAGAGCCGAAATCGAATTAATAAATTTTTAAAAGAAATGAGTGAACTTTCTGGGAATCCAATAATTCCAGAGATCACAAAATATATATCAAAATTTTCTGCATGGGTTCGTGTGTTCTCGCGACCTGCCACAAGCGATAGAATAAACCCAAATGCTACAGATTCATTGGTCAACGAATTGGATACTTTTAACATTGGCTTTGCCGATGTTAATATTCATGCATTACAAGTAATAAATCATGAAACAGCATGTTTAGGGGCATTAGATATTGGTCTCTTAGTAATTGCAAGAAAACTAGTCATAGATTCAGAGCTCACCAGCAAAGAAGTTACAGCGATTAATTCGTTCGTTAGAAATTGCCTAAATGAAGTATTACGATGGAATGATATGACTTTAGCAGAAGAAGTGTGTGATGTTTTAATTTTGCTAAAGGAAAACGGTATTCTTAGGGAATATTATGTCCCAGAGATTTCTAATAACCACTCTATGTACCGATATTTAGCCCAATGCATGGAAAATAAAAATTTAGAGATTGGAGAAATAATTATGGGAAGAAAAACTATTTTTATTTCATATACAGATGCAGATGCCGAGGTTGTAGACACTATTGATACATACCTCACATCTTGCGGTTATGATGTTAAAAGAGACATTAGAGATATCGGAAATTATGATAGTATTGTTGAATTTATGAAAAAAATCCGGACACAAGATTTCGTTGTACCAGTTGTTTCGGACACATATTTGCGCAGAAATAACTGTATGTATGAGGTTGCCCAGCTACTAAAAGATGACAATTTTGCTAGAAGAACATTTCCGGTAATTATCGATCCTCCGAAAACATCTGATCGTACATATAGTTTCTTTGATATAAGATATCAAATCGAAATCATAAATTTTTGGGAAAGCGAGGCTAAAGCCCTTAATGCCGATATTGAAAAACTTTCTCTTGAGAACAAAGCAGAGCTAAGTGAGGAATACCGTAGAATAAAGAACTATGCTCAAACAGTATCAGAATTTATGAAATGGTTCAAAAGTGAATTGGTAGGAGTTGTTCCAGCGGGCATTGATTCTACTCAGAAGCAACTAAAGGCACAGGATATTGCAGCTACTATTGACAGCAAACTCAGTGAAATTACCGAATAAAGATTGTTCTTCCAATTAGTGATGACTTGTTACGACAAACTTTATAGCTTTCTCTAATATGTGAAGGCTAGATTTATACTCCATAGGAGCACAAATTTTACTATAAGCTTATACCCTCCTCATTAACTGAGGAGGGTAATTTTTTTGCCTATTTTGAATTCATCACTTGACATTGTGGCAAAGAGCTGATGACACAAGACGAATTGGCAGTGATGGACGGAGGCAAGTGTATCTTCATGCTGCGGGGCGTGCGCCCGTTTCTCTCGGACAAGTACGACCTGACGAAGCACCCGAACTATAAGTACACCGCCGACGCCGACAAGAAGTACCTCTTTGATATGGATGAATATTCCGCCCCAAACAGGCCAGCAAAACGGAGAAAATAGGTCCAGGGACAC
>CATZVV010000168.1 GCA_958425285.1 uncultured Lachnoclostridium sp.
TAAAGAAGTTTTGCAAGCCATGAACATTACAATTTGTGAGCAGGAAGGCATTGAAGCAGACGATATTCTTGGAACGATGTCAATGAAAGCAGAGAGAGAAGGATTTCAGGTATCGGTTGTTTCAGGAGATCGGGATTTGCTTCAGTTAGCGACAGATAAGGTTTTGATTCGGATTCCGAAAACAAAGGGCGGACAAACTCTTGTTGAGGATTATACTCCGCAAACTGTTTTAGAAAAGTATGGTGTAACTCCGGCGCAGATTATCGACTTAAAAGGATTGATGGGAGATTCATCCGATAATATTCCAGGTGTTCCCGGTATCGGCGAGAAGACAGCCGTGAAAATATTATCACAGTTTCAAACGGTAGAGGAAGCCATAGAGCATGTTGGAGAAATTTCAGCAAACAGGGCAAGAGATGCTTTAAAAAATAATATAGAACTAGCTCAGTTAAGCAAAAAACTTGCTACAATTAAAACAGATTGTGAAATCTCTGTCAAACTCGAAAATACAGTAATCGGAGATATGTTTAATAAGGATGCGTATACCTGGATACAAAAACTGGAGTTTAAGTCTATGTTATCAAAGTTTGATTCCGGAATGGGAAATGACATGAATGCAGGTGAAGCATTTTATACTGTTACCAATCGGGAAGAATTACAGACATTATTTAAAGAGTGTGCCAATGAGGAGCAGATTTCTATCAAGCTCTTATTTCAAAGAGAAGGAGGACAAAATATAGAGCCGGGTGGGCAGTTTACATTGTTTGCAAATGAAGAAAAAGAGGCACTTCATGCAGCAGTTATTTCTTATGGTCAAGAAAATAAGACGGCTTGTATTATTGTTGGAGAGGTTAGTTCTATTGAAATACAAAATAAACTAAAAGAATATGTAAAGATAGAGGGGCATTGTCTGGTTGCCTGTGATATTAAAAGCATTTTGGGATTTTTGCCAGTTAAGTGTGCAGAGCAGTGTTTTGACACAGGAGTGGCAGCCTATGTAGTAAATCCAATACGGAGCTCCTATACAGAGGAGGATATAGCTCTTGAGTACGCAGGAATTCAAATGAGTCCCTATGTACAGCTTTTTGGAAAATTATCACAGGAAAAGGCATGGGAAGAAAGTCGTCAGGAGATGATTTCATATTTGTGTTATTGTGCACTCGTTTCACTCCGTGCATATAAAATGCTCACCGAGGAATTGAAAAAGACAGAATCCATGCATTTGTTTAAGGACATTGAGATGCCGCTTGTCTTTACCCTTTACGATATGGAAAGGAGAGGTATACGTGTAGAAAAGGAGGAACTTGGGACATATGGCAGACAACTTGAGGTTCGTATTCATGAATTAGAACAGGAAATATATGCGAGAGCAGGAGAAGAATTTAACATTAATTCTCCAAAACAATTAGGAGTTATTCTCTTTGAAAAGATGAGTTTGCCCTTTGCAAAAAAAACGAAGACAGGATATTCTACTTCAGCAGAAGTTCTGGAAAAACTCCGTTTGGAAGATCCAATTGTGGAGCTTGTTTTAGAGTATAGACAGTTGAGCAAATTAAAGTCTACTTATGCGGATGGTTTGAGTGGTTATATAGAAAGTGATGGAAGGATTCATTCAACATTTAACCAGACGATTACTGCAACAGGAAGGATTAGCAGTACAGAACCGAATTTACAGAATATACCAATTCGTATGGAGTTGGGGCGCCAGATACGAAAGGTCTTCGTGCCGGAAGCGGGATATGTTTTTCTGGATGCAGACTATAGCCAGATAGAGCTCAGAGTATTGGCGCATATGGCAGGAGATAAGCGATTGATTGAGGCTTACAAGGAAAATGCAGATATTCATCGGATGACAGCATCTCTCGTATTTCATACTCCGTTTGATGAGGTGACAGATTTACAGAGAAGAAATGCAAAAGCGGTGAATTTTGGAATTGTATATGGAATCAGTGGCTTTGGTCTTTCAAGAGACTTAAATATTACAAAAAAAGAAGCAGAAGCTTATATAAAAGATTATTTTGCTACTTACCCTCAAGTAAAAGAATTTATGGATGAGCTTGTAAGACAGGGAAAAGAGAAGGGATATGTAACGACAATGTTCGGTAGAAGACGTCCAATTCCTGAACTTTCTTCCGGAAACTTTATGCAACGCCAATTTGGCGAACGAATCGCTATGAATTCACCAATTCAGGGAACGGCAGCAGATATTATTAAGATTGCTATGGTTCGGGTCAATCAGCGGCTGAGGGAGGAGGGACTGCAATCCAGACTGTTACTTCAGATACATGATGAATTACTGATTGAAACAAAAATTAGTGAAGAAGAACAGGTGAAAAAAATCTTGCAGACAGAAATGGAGCAGGCAGCGGAATTATCGGTTCCTCTTATTGCAGAGGTAAAAATTGGGGGGAATTGGTATCAGGCAAAGTAGAAGTTTTGTACAGATGGAGGAAAGAGTAAAAAATGATATTAGGAATTACAGGTGGCTTGGGAAGTGGGAAGAGTACAGTTATGAAAATTTTAAAGAATCGCTATGGAGCAAGTATCCATATAGCAGATGAATATGGACATGAAGCTTTTCAAAAGGGCAATATATGTTATGGAGATATTATCCAGATGTTTGGTCTGGAAATTTTGGATGAAGCTGGTCAAATTGACAGGGATTGCTTATCAAAGGTAGTTTATTCGGATCCGTCAAAATTGCATATGTTGAATCGTATTATCCACCCCTATGTATGGGAACGTATTGAACAGGAAGTGGCAAAACACATCCATGATTCTTTAGTTGTTATTGAGTCTGCCATTTTAATTGAGGCCGGATACAGTGAAGTATGTGATAAAATTTGGGGTGTTTTTTGTAAAAAGGAAATCCGTATTGAGAGATTGATAAGTTCCAGGGGATACTCGGTTGAGAAAGCAGAGGGCATTATGCGGCAGCAAATGTCAGAATGGGAACTACGGAGTTATTGTGATGCTGTGATTGAAAATGACGGAAAACTGGAGCATTTGGAACAGCAGATCGAAAAACTTCTATGCACAAAGTGAAAAATATGTTACTATAAAAAAAGATAAAATGCGGTGTTGTTGCTAAAAAGCAGTGACTTGGAATGGAGTTTTCGTATGGAACATATAGCGGAATATGTATTTGGATTGGACATAGGGACAAGGAGCATTGTTGGAACGGTTGGTAAGAGAAATGATGTTGGTCAGTTTATGGTGTCCGCACAGGTATCAAAAGAGCATGAGACAAGAGCGGTCATTGATGGGCAGATTCATGACATTCCGACAGTGGCAAAGACAATTCGGGAAATAAAAGGAGAACTGGAACAAATAACGGGAATGGTTTTACAGGATGTCTGTATTGCGGCAGCGGGGCGTGTATTAAAGACAAAGCGTGTTCATGCTGAGCATGAATTTGCTACTGAGACAAAGGTAACAGAAGAACACATTCGCTCTTTGGATCTTCTTGGAGTGGAGCAGGCCTATGACTTAATTCGTGAAGATGTGAAAGATGAAAGCACGAAGTTCTATTGTGTTGGTTATACAACTGTAGAATACTTTTTGAATGGATATTCTATGGCTTCTATTGAAATGCATAAGGCGACATGTATTGGAGTGGATTTAATTGCAACTTTTTTGCCGGATGAGGTCGTAGATGGCTTGTATACATCTGTGGAAGAGGCCGGGTTACATGTTGCAAGTATGACGTTGGAGCCGATTGCGGCGATTCAAGTAGCAATTCCTGAAAATTTCCGCCTTTTAAATATTGCGCTGGTAGATGTGGGAGCAGGAACCTCTGATATTTCTATTGTCAAGGACGGAAGTATTGTGGCCTTTGGCATGATGCCGTTGGCAGGAGATGAAATAACAGAAGCGATTGCAAAAAATTATCTGGTGGATTTTCAGACAGCAGAGAAGGTAAAGAAAAATGCAATGCGGAGAAAGCAGGTATCTTTTAAAAACATTATGGGAGAGACTGTTAAGGTTACATCAGAAGAGGTTTTACAGGCTGTACAGGAGGCAGTTTCTGAGATTACAGGAAAAATTTCAGATAAGATTATAGAATTGAATGGAGGAAAAACAGTAAGTGCGGTGTTTGTTGTTGGAGGAGGAGGCAAACTAAAGGGTTTTGTAGAGACAATGGCCAGTCATTTGCAGCTTCCTAAAAATCGTGTCGCAATACGCGGTGCTGAAGTATTAAGGGAAGTTATTTTTGCACAAAAAGAAATAAAAAAAGATTCTACCCTTGTTACCCCGGTCGGAATCTGCCTGAATTACTATGAACAGAAAAGTAACTTTATTCACGTAATGGTAAATGATGAGAGGGTAAAACTATATGACAACAGTAAACTGACGGTTTTAGATGCTGCATTACAGGCTGGTTATCGAAAAGAAGAGTTATTTCCTGAACGGGGACATTCCCTGCATTATTTTTTAAATGGAAAGAAACAGGAAGCAAAGGGGAGGCTTGGCGAAGCAGCTGAAATTTATATTGGAGAGGATAGTACAGGGCTGAATACCAAAATTGGGGATAAAGATGTGATACATATCAAGCCTGCGACAAGAGGAGAGCCAGGCAGGGTACAGTTGAATGAATTAGAGGAATGCCGAAAGGAAATAAGCCTTCAAGTATGTGGAAAGGTGGTTCTTTGTCCAAGAGAAATACTTGTAGACGGCAGGCCGGCA
>CATZVV010000169.1 GCA_958425285.1 uncultured Lachnoclostridium sp.
CAGATACAAAAGCTGGCAGGACTCTCATTACGGGAGAATAGCTCCGGAAAGCATAAAGGACAGACGACCATAAGCAAAAGAGGTCGAAGTAAGCTACGAGCAGTACTGTTCAATGCAGCGATTCCGTTGATAGCGAAGAACCCGGAGTTCCGGTCATTGCATGAGTATTACACAACAAGAGCAAACAATCCGCTCAAGAAGAAACAATCCGTGATTGCCATCAGTTGTAAGCTGATACGAGTCTTTTATGCCATCCTGGCAAACGGAGTGACCTATGATCCAGAAAAGATGATATCTGATATTCATAGAGAACCGCAGGTAGCATAAGAAAGACAACTGTGAGATTCAGGAAGACGTCCACCGAAAGGTGCTGAAAGGAACAGAACGATTTCAAAACAAACATAGAGAGCCAAGTCAGATTTCAGTCCATCAGAGCACAGACTCAGTGAAGGAGCATCATGACGCCCCTTTATGGATAAGCAGAACGAAGGAATTAAGGACCCTGAAGTAAAGGAGATCCCGTATGACATGGGAGGTTAGGCTGCCGTAAGGATTTGGGGAGAAGAAAGGCCAATCATAGCATAAATGAGACGACGTCTTGTTTTGTGCACCCTAAATCACTTCATATCCATGATATCAGGCCAAGGGGAATGGCATAGACTCAGAAAAACTTTCTATGTAAAAATGAAAATGTAAGAAAAAGCGAGTTAACAAGAGAAAAACTAAGATTAATATGGGAGGTTTTTATGAAAAATTTTATGCTTCGGTGCAAAGACCACCAAGCTATAAAAGAAGGTACGATTTTAGCTGCATCTTTTATTTTGCCAATGATTTTACTACATCTCATTTTTCAAGGCATGGGTTTTTATCCATCCGGAGAAAAATCAGTGTTAATTATGGACATGCAAGGCCAATATGTAGAATTTTTTTCATCCCTGAAAGACATAATAGGTGGGGACAATTCTATTTTCTTTAACTGGTCACGCTCCATGGGTGGCAATTACATTGGTTTATTTGCCTATTATATTGCCAGCCCCCTTTCCCTTATTACGCTCTTCTTCGATACAGAATCCCTGCCACTGGGAGTCTATCTTCTAACTCTTCTGAAAATTGGTGCAAGCGGACTCACCTTTGCGATTTATACAGAATATGGATTAGCACGAAAAAAAGGACAGTTTGGCACCCTTTTATTTTCCATTTCATATGCTCTGATTTCCTATAATGTTGTATATTCGATGTGTTTAATGTGGCTGGACGGTGTTATTATGCTTCCATTAATACTTCTTGGGATTGAGCAGTTGGTAAAAAAGCAAAAGGGCACATTATACCTGATTTCTCTAGCCATTCTATTTTTCTCAAGCTATTATACTTCCTATATGGTAGGAATTTTTGCAGCTCTTTACTTAGCCTTTCGGCTCATTACAGAATGGGAGCGCGGGCAGGGCAGGAACCTTGCCAAAATTTTTATGCAATTTGCTCTAAATACAATACTGGCTTTTTGTTTTACCGCCCCTATCATTATTCCTACAATAAGGGACTTATTTGATGGGAAATTATCCTCTGGCATTACAATTCCGGGGTGGGAACCGAAATTTGACTTTACAGATTTTTGGAACAAACTATTTACAGGGCAATACGACAGCATTACAAATGATGGGCTCCCTTCCGTATATTGTGGCATACTAATTTTAATTTTGGCAGCCATCTACCTGTTTCAAAAAAGAAAATGGCGAGAACGTCTGGGGTCCATAGCACTTCTTGCCTTTCTGGCATTTAGTTTTTACTTTTCTAATCTTGATTTTATATGGCATGGCTTCCAATATCCCAATTGGTTTCCATACCGATACGCTTTTTTGTTTAGCTTTGTTCTTATTTATATGGCAGTAAATGCTTTTGCGGCAATTGAAATTCCAAAGAAAAAAACGTATAAGAACCTGTATTTTGTCCTTACAGCTATCGCTGTTATCATTGCCAGTATAAACATGAGCCAAAATGCAAAAAGTATGATTGATGGGCTGGATCAGGAGTTTCACTATTCAGACTTAAAATCATACACTGAATTTATTAAAAGTACAAAACCACTCATTGCATCCATTCAAGAAAAGGATTCTGGTTTCTACCGAATTGAAAAGAACTACGAATACTCTAAAAATGATGCCATGCTGCTTGGCTACCATGGTATGACACATTATTCTTCTACTTACAATGCATATGTAAACGAGACGACAAGGCAATTAGGATTAGCGCAAACCTGGTTTTGGAATTCAGGCTATGGTTCCACACCCGTTTTAGACAGTATTTTTGACGTAAAATATATCCTATTTAATCAGCAGGTACCGAACCTGTACAATAAACTAACGACAAATGAATACAATATTACCGCTTATGAAAATCCTGATGTTCTTCCAATTGCTTTTGCAGCCGGGCACAAAAAAAATCCAGTCTTTTCAGCCGACGATCCATTTCAAAATCAGAACAACCTGTTAAACTGCCTGGCAGAAACGAACCAAAACTATTTCTATCCAGTAGTATTTAATAAAACCAATCGTGAAGGCGGATGGGACTACACTTTTACAGCCACCTCAAGTCATCCTGTATATCTAAAAATGCAGCCCAATGATTTTGACTATGCAGATGTATATGTCAATGGCGAATTTGCAGGAAATTACTTTACTTCCGAGACAAGCGGAATTTTATATTTAGGTCAATTTAAAAAAGGGCAGCAGATCACGGTGCAGTGTAATACAACGAACGCTTCTGCTTATGCCGAATACATCTATGAATTAGATGCAGAAGCTTATAAGCAGACAATGTCCCAGCTAAAACAAGGTGGAATTAAACTTACTGACCGTGGCAGCGGAACACTTACAGGAGAAATAACATTAGACTCCGGACAAAACATTTTCACTTCTATACCATACAGTAATGGTATGAAAGTAAAGGTTGACGGGGAAGTAGTCGAAGGTTTTCGTTTTGCAGGGGCATTTCTCATGATACCTGCCGAAGCCGGAACACATACAATAGAATTCTCCTATCAATCCCCTGGGTTTTCAACCGGTATTCTGTTGTTTATCATAGCCACTTTATTTACCATTTTCTTATATCTATTACAAAGGAAAAAGCAATGGCATATTTTATAGGTAACTAGTTTCGCTTATTTACTTATTGACTTTTTAGCATTTTGCTATATAATTATATTTGGGAAACGATTGATATTCTTTGATGTTAATAATTTAACATCATTAAATATACTATAAAATACTCAGGAGGTACTATTAACATGTCAACGAAAGCTTATTACAAACATGAGGAAATTGCTCCAGGCAAGACAGGTTTTGCCAAAACACGTTCTATCATTGAAGCTGCTTTCTACGGAAATAACGTAGTAAAAGTAAACACTTTAAAAGAAGCTTATGAATTAGCAAAAAACACTCCAGGCACAATCGTTACTGATCAGCCTGTTTACCGCGGTGAAGAATTTGGCCTTGAAAAAGATGCCAAAGTATTATTATTCAATGACGGTGCCATCACAGGACGTTACGCTGCAGCACGTCGCATTGCCGGCGAACCAGGCGTGGATTGCAATTCCCTTGACAAAGTTGCTATGGATGCAATCTATGAATCCCGTTGGAAAACAATGTACCACGCAGAAGTATTCGTTGGTCTCGACCCGGAATTTATGGTAAAAGCTCACCTTCTTATTCCGGAAGGAGAAGAAAATATTATGTATAACTGGATGTTAAACTTCCAGTATATGTCTGATGAATATGTAAAAATGTATAAAGATTCTAAACCTGTTGGCGATGGAAACGAAGCCGATATTTATATTTTCTCCGATCCACAATGGAATGGTTCTGACCGTCCGGGTGTTGATTTGAGCTGTCTGAGCGATCCAAAATGCTTATGCTACTTTAATACAGTTCAGAACTGTGCATGTATTCTTGGTATGAGATACTTCGGAGAACATAAAAAAGGTACTCTTACTCTTGCATGGGCAATTGCTAACCGCAATGGTTACGCTTCCTGCCACGGTGGACAAAAAGAATATACTCTGGCAGACGGCTCTAAATATGTTGCTTCTGTATTTGGTTTGTCAGGCTCCGGAAAGTCTACACTTACACATGCAAAACATGGTGGAAAATATGGTATTACTGTACTTCATGATGATGCATTTATCATCAATACCGACACCTGTTCTTCTGTAGCTCTTGAACCAACTTACTTTGACAAAACTCAGGATTATCCAATTGGAAGCCCTGATAATAAATATTTGTTAACTGCACAGAACTGCTCAGCGACATTAGACGACGAAGGTAAAATCGTCCTTGTAACAGAAGATATTCGTAATGGTAATGGTCGTGCAATCAAATCCAAGCTTTGGTCTCCAAACCGCGTGGACAAGATTAATGAGCCAGTAAACGCAATCTTTTGGATTATGAAAGATCCAACTATTCCGCCAGTCGTTAAATTGAAAGGTTCTGCCCTTGCCTCTGTAATGGGTGCAACACTTGCAACAAAACGTTCAACTGCAGAAAGACTGGCACCTGGTGTAGATCCAACTGCACTCGGTGTCGTTCCTTATGCGAATCCCGGTAGAACCTACCCACTAGTAAATGACTACGAAAAGTGTACACACCTGGTAGAAGAACAGAAGGTGGACTGCGAGATGGTAAATACGGGGG
>CATZVV010000170.1 GCA_958425285.1 uncultured Lachnoclostridium sp.
TTGGCAGTTCAGTATCGAGTCCCTGTATGCTTGATGCATAATCGGGAAGAGGCAGTTTATCAGGACTTTATGTCAGATGTAATTTCGGATTTACAGAAGTCGCTTCGTATTGCAAAAGAAGCCGGAGTAAAGGATAGTCAGATTATACTTGATCCGGGGGTTGGATTTGCAAAAAATTATGAAGAAAATCTGGAAGTAATAAGGCATGTGGATGAGATTGTAAAAATGTGTTATCCGGTTTTGATGGCAGCTTCCAGAAAGCGGGTTGTAGGAACAGCACTGGGAGAAGTTCCGGTTGGAGAGAGAGAAGAAGGAACCATTGCCATTTCGGTTATCAGTGCAATGAAGGGCTGTAGTTTTGTACGTGTTCATGATGTAAAGAAAAATATCCGGGGATTAAGGATGTATGAGGCACTTTTTGGAGGCGATGGAGGAAATAATGGACAAGATTAAAATTTCGGAATTAGAGATATATGGGCATCATGGTGTTATGAAAGAGGAAAATGTTTTAGGGCAGAAATTTCTTGTGTCAGCAGAACTCTACACAGACATCAGAAAGGCTGGAAAAAGTGATGATATTTCAGATTCTATTAATTATGCAGAAGTGTCTCATTTTATAAAGGAGTTTATGCAAAAACATACTTTCCAGCTGATCGAAGCGGTAGCGGAAAATTTGTCACAGGAGATTTTGTTAAAATTTTCACAGGTTCAGAAAATCTGCCTGACAGTAAAAAAACCATGGGCACCCATTTTGCTTCCTCTTGATACCGTATCTGTAGAAGTGAAGCGAGGTTGGAAGCGTGTATATCTAAGTATCGGGTCCAATATGGGAGATAAACAGGCACATTTAAAAAGGGCGGTTCATGCACTAAAATCTGATCAAAGGATAAAAGTAAAAGCCGTTTCTGAATTTTTGATTACGAAGCCATATGGAAATTTGGAACAGGAGGACTTTTTGAATGGGGCTGTTTCGATTGATACATTATATACTCCATATGAATTGTTGGACAGAATTCACGAAATTGAAAAAGAAGATGGCCGGGAAAGGAAGGTACATTGGGGACCGCGTACAATTGATTTAGATATATTACTTTATGAAAATAACATTATGGAAGAGGATGAATTGACAATTCCACATCCAGAGATGCACATGAGGCAGTTTGTGTTAGAGCCCTTGAAGCAGATTGCACCATGGGCAAAACATCCGGTTTTTGGGATGACAGTGGAAGCTCTGAATCGGCAATTAAACAATTCATAATATTTTGACATAAATGATTCGGAATGGAGGAACAGATGATAGATTTGGAAACATCACGGAAAAATATAGATGAAATTGACAAACAGATTGTTGAGTTATTTGAAAAACGTATGAAGGAAGCAAATGAAGTGGCTCTTTATAAGTTGCAAACAGGAAAGCCGGTTTTTGATGCAGATCGCGAGGCACATAAGTTAGAAAATCTGGGACAGCTTTCCCATACAGACTTTAATAAGCGTGCTGTTCGAGAGCTTTTTAGCCAGATTATGTCTATTAGCAGAAAGTATCAGTATGGTGTATTACCAGAGATGGAAAAGCTATCTGATTTTTCAAGAGAAGAGAAACTTCCGTTTGATAGTTCTACAAAGGTAGTTTATTTTGGAGTAGAAGGTACGCATACACAACAGGCAATGGAAGATTATTTCGGTTCATTTGTTCATGGGATGAATTGTGCAACTTTTCAAGGTGTAATGGATGCAATTGAAAGAGGAGAGGCAGAGTATGGTGTATTGCCAATTGAAAATTCATCTACCGGGGGGATTTCTGATAATTATGATTTGTTATTGAATTATAACCATGCAATTGTGGGACAGTATGTTATGAAGATAGATCAATGCCTGCTTGCAATTCCTGGTACAAAGGCAGATGAAATACGAACGGTATATTCTCATCCACAGGGTTTGCTTCAGTGCAGTGGGTTTTTAAGTAAAATGCCGGAAATGAAACCGGTAGAGTATGCCAGTACGGCTGAGTGTGCTAAGAAGGTTGCGACGGAGGGAAAGAGAAGTCAGGCTGCAATTGCTTCAAGAAAGGCAGCAGAGGTTTATGGGTTGGAAATACTCAAAGAAAGTATTCAGCAGGAAAAGAGCAACAGTACACGTTTTATTATAATTGCCAAGAAAAAAATGTATTTTCCAGACAGCAATAAAATTGCACTATGCATTGAGCTCCCTCATGAAAGTGGTTCGCTATATGGAATTTTATCACATTTCCTGTATAATGATTTAAATCTGACTCAGATTGAATCCAGACCAATCAAAGGTAAGCCATGGGAATACCGATTCTTTGTTGACGTAGAGGGAAATCTGGATATGCCGGGAGTAAAAAATGCACTGAGAGGAATCAAGGAAGAGGCAAAATCACTGCAAATCCTCGGAAACTTTAAAGCGTAGAGAGGACACAAAGACGTCACAACTGCATAACAAATTCAACATAATTTCTTGCTAAATTAGTATCAAAAGAAAGCATAGCAGTGTTACTGTAAATCCGATTTAATCATGTATGGTTATGCGAACAAGAAAGGAGTTTTTCATATGAACGAGAATTATCAACCAAACCAGATGGATGACGGACATACAAGCAAAGATGGGCAGCAGTCACCGAAAAAGCAGCGACGTAAAGGTGATTTTCTAAAACTAACTGTATACACAGCAGTTTTTGGAATGATTGGAGGAGTTAGTTTCTATGGAGTGAGTCAGCTTGCTTCAAAACCAAACTCGAAGGTTGAAATAGTAAGTGAAAATAATCAGGAGAGCAGTGATACAAAATTAATTCAGACAAGTACGGTAACTTCTGGAGCAGTTTCTGTTACAAATACATCCGGTGAGGGCGTATCCAGTGTAGCTGATGCAGTTTTACCCTCTATCGTACAGATACAAATTAAGGCAACGCAGACGGAAACAGATATGTTTGGAAGAACTTATGAACAGGAAGGAACCGGAAGTGGTTCCGGAATCATTATCGGGCAGGATAATGAAAATGTTTTTATTGCAACCAATAATCATGTTGTAGAGGGAAGCAATAGCGTTACGATACAGTTTATAGATGATACAACTGTATCGGCAACGGTAAAGGGAACGGACTCAAATTCAGATTTGGCAGTTGTGTCAGTAAAATTAAGTGATTTAAAATCCGAAACAATTTCAAAAATTAAAGTTGCCCAGTTGGGTGATAGTGAGAAGTTAAAAGTTGGTGAGCAGGCAATTGCAATTGGGAATGCTCTTGGATATGGTACGAGTGTAACGGTTGGGTATATCAGTGCTTTGAATCGCGAGGTAACATTTGAAGATGGAAGCATGACACTGATTCAAACCGATGCGGCAATTAATCCGGGAAACAGTGGAGGTGCATTAGTGAATGCCAATGGTCAGGTGATTGGTATTAATTCTGCTAAATTTGCTTCTGAAGAAGTAGAAGGTATGGGGTTTGCAATACCAATTTCGGATGCTGTTCCAATTATAAATAACTTGATGAATTCAAAAACCATACCAGAAGACCAGCAGGCATATCTTGGAATTAAAGGAAATGACATATCAGAACAGTATGCTCAGATTTATAACATGCCAGAGGGGATTTATATAGTTGATGTAACAGATGGCTCTCCGGCTGAAAAAGCAGGTATTCAAAAGGGTTATATCATTACTGGCATCAATGGTACCAAAATCAGTAATACGACCGAATTGCAGGAGCAGCTTGCGAAAATATCAGCAGGCTCTACGGGAACGATTACTGTTCAGATTGGAAATAATGGAAGCTATGAGGAAAAAGAATTAAAGGTTACCTTTGGTTCAAAATCTCAGGCAGCTAATCAAGGGTAACAGATGACTCGGGAAAACACTCCCTGCCAGTCGGCTTAAAGGCTGATTCGCAGGGAGTGTTTTTTATTACAAGATAGGAGATTTTTTGGATAGAAATGATAGACAGCAGAGAAATTTACTGATATGATAAATGCGGAACATAAAGCTCATGAGTAAAAGCCATTGAACAAGGAAACGGAGTATGGAATGAATGAAAACAAGATTAAGAAATATATGAAGATAGTAGCTTTGTTGCTACTGTCTCTTTCTATTGCTTTTGGGGTATCGGAAAAAATAGAGGCAGCGGGGAAAGCAAATCTTTTTTGTTCAGGAGATGAGAAAAATGAGTTCTTGAAGGGACAGATAAAAAGAAATCGTGTTTGTTTTGAGGGGCATACATCCTCTGTGCAGGAGGAAGGGAGCATGGTGCTGGTTCCGCTTGTAAAGGATGGAGGTTCATTTCGGATGATACGGGGTAGTACAAAGAGTTTTCAGATTAATGGGAATGTATATCAGATTCATTTATATGATAAAGATTTTTTGAATAAAAAGAAAACGAATATTTATCAGTTACAGGTATATGTTCCGGAAGGCAGGAGTCATATTCTGTATCTTTCTTATCAAAAGGGAAAAATTTCTTTTTTTCAACCGTTTTTTTATTCTACGAATAAGAAAGCATTGGAGTTTATAAAAAAGACTGGAAAAAGAAGTATGTCATACTTAGAAAATCCATTTGTAAACACCATTTCTTCGGAAAAACTGACGAAAAAGCAGAAAATGAGATTAAAGCACTTTGCAGACCAGCTTTGTCAAGGTGCTGAAAATGATTATGAAAAGACT
>CATZVV010000171.1 GCA_958425285.1 uncultured Lachnoclostridium sp.
CGGATGTAACGTAACAGCTGTTTTATTTAAACTGATACTTTGCAATGGAACCGTAACCGGTGCGCTGACCCGTACTTCACAGGTAGCTGTTTTGTCACCGACTTTCACTGTAATTGTTGTATTCCCTCCTCCTACAGCCTGAATCTTTCCATTTTGGTCTACCGTTGCCACTTTGGTATTACTGCTGGACCACGCCGGAGCTGGCACATTGGCAGGCTTCGACGGAAGATACTTTAAAGAAAGCTGTTCTGTTTCTCCTTGATTCAAGGTAACCAGACTTGCATTTAAACTGATTCCAACAAAAGGCTGAGTAACAGTATTTCCATCTATCGAAATACTGTAAAACTGTGGTACATAATCTTCCGTGACATACCATAACACCTTGGATCCGGTTACGATCGGTTCACAATCCGACAGTTCGCCTGAAAAACTTTTAATTTCTGTTATCCTATTTCCATTTCCATCCAACACACAGTACTTAACTGTTGAACGATTTTCTGTCCAAAGTATCATAAATCGATTCTCGTTGATTTTAACCAAGTATGGATTCCCTACCCTTACATCAGATCCTTCTGAGTAATTAGTAAGCCAGGTTACTTTCGGCTGCTCTGTAGCTTCCCAATTCCCCGCTGTTATGCTTCCATTTCCTGTATTCCATACATTTTTCGTTGTAGTAATTAAAAATACGTTTTCCTGCCTTGCTGAGTCAAATTTCGATTGATCGATAGATGTCCCCGCAACCAGATAACGGGAAGAAGATATTTCGAACCCACCTAACTGCGCTCCTGTCCTATTTTCTCCATCCCCACCGCCAAATGACAACAGATCTATTGATGGGATCATAGTATCACTGTTTACACTTAAATTTGGATAAGCCATCATTACGATAGAACGATGCCATCCACCGTCTCCGTGGTCTACGGTAATAAGCCGATTTCCATCTGTTTTTACCATTTGATTCATGGAATGGCCGACACTCCCTGCATCATAGCTGTATGTAGCGGTATTCTCCAGGACTTTCATGGAGCTGATATCCACTACCAACGTCATATTCTGTTGGTGATGGACTTTTCCACTGTTTGGAGCCCCATTATAACCTTCATATGCAGTATGAAGAATTAGTTTTCCGTCTACCTCTGTACAGTCCATACTAGCTGCCATGAACGGCTTCCATACATCCGAGCCATAAACGGACACCGCTCCTAATCTCTCCCAGTTATGCGAATACTTTACAATCCGAATCACTTCTTGCTGATCATTTTCATTTGGGTTATTCTGTCCAAAAATGAGATAGTTGTAAGTTTCTCCATGATAGAAACCGCCATATCTGGCAAGTTCCTTACTAATTTGTTTAGACGATAGTTTTGTCCCGTCCCGATATGTTTCCACTATAATAGGATTACCGATCCCTTCCGCATAATCCCCAAGATTATCATATAAATTTTCTACCCTGGTGACGGTACCATTGCCATTATCATACAAATAGGATGTTGGTATCTGTGCCCAGTCTGTATAATAGTCATGGGCATTGGCATTTGTGTTCGCCCCATTTGCGGCTTCTACTTGTTTTACCTCCTGCATATATGGAAGTGGATTCACAAGGCTGAATCCTAAAACAGATGCCATTAAAACAGCCGGTAATTTCCATTTCTTTCTCATATAATTTCTCCTCTCCGTGCCGGAATTCGGCACACTCTATTTTGCGTGTGCTTATTGCCTTAGTGAATCACATGTAATACTCGATGTACTATCCCCCAAAAAAGGGCAAATATAACAGCAAGGCATGTATACTCCAACGTCACACTTCCTCTTTGAAGAACAAAATACTGCCAAAACAGCTTCGCATTACCAGTCAAGCTTTCAGATGGCTGTTGAAGAATAGGGGTCAATACCCGATCAAAAAGGAGGATCCCATAATAAATGCTAAATCCTACACAGACGGTAGATAACAACCCTATTTTTCTGATTAATCCACCAATACAGATAAAGATGAACTTACTAAGGATCATAATAAACATAAAAATGATAGAGATTCCCAACACCCCAGCAAGCATATTACCTGTATCATAATAATCCCGATCTTTTCGCATGAAACCCTCCTTCCCACAGATGGAACAGTCTTTTTTTCATTATAAATCTGACCATCTCTATCTGCAACTTTTTCTAAATTAATCTAATGTATTTTGTATTTACCTCTCCTTCCACGCTGTATCTTCCTTCTTTAAAAATTCAATCCAACACTGCTTACATGAATCATATTCATAACACCGAAATTCTGTCACTTCATTTTCCGGCGGACAAGGCAATTCACCTATTATCTGAAATAATTTTTCTACAAATTTCTCAGGATACTTTTTAGGATCCGGAATTGTGTCAGCTATTGTATAAATCTTTTCTCGTTCCATATTTCTTCTTCCTCCGGAAATAACCCGGAGGAAGCTCCACTTCGATTTTGCGTAAATTGTTATGTTACATTTGTGATATATTATTTAAAGATTTCTTTTCTACAAACGCATTACAGTATCTCGTGCAAAATAATCATTGTTTCAAATCCATCCAGCCAGCTTGTTTTGCAGTAAGCACTTACTAAATCGCTTACTGTTTCTTCCGTTTTGAATAACAGATCTTTAGGAATTTCCTTAAGCAATTCTTTAAATGCTTCCTCGCATTTTAGGATTTCTGGATCTGACAAATTCTTTTTTTGATCCTCCCACCGATTGTATAAAAACCTGTCGAGATCTTCCCGGATATTATCTATCTGCACTTTTTCATCCCTCTCTCAGCGCATTTGATTTGATTTGATGATTTATTTCTTTTGATAATATTGAATTTATAATATTTCCAGATATCAGCTAATACCCCAGTAATGATATTTATTATCCCGATTGATTACTCCCTGAAAATGCCAAATGCTGCACTTCTGGATCTGCATATCCTTGCACTTCTGGATGCGCACACCCTTGCACTTCCAGATCTGCATATCCTTGCACTTCTGGATGCGCACACCCTTGCACTTCCGGATCTGCATATCCTTGCACTTCTGGATGCGCATACTCTTGCGCTTCTGGATCTGCAACACGTTTTTGAACTTCAGGAGAATGGTTATGCAAGTCATAGTTCACTTTTAAACTATAGTACATATGTATTGTGTGTGGTGCATTATAAAGAGCTGTAATTAAGTACCCCCGAATATTACCGATTTCATTTTTTTCTGTCACCTGCATTAACATATAGATTACATATTCAATATGTGAACGATTCAACTTACAAAATTGCCGGATTACCGTCCGTTTATCACAATTTGTCCTGTTAATTTTAACTGTCGTATTTCTTGATAACACAACACTTAACATAATGTCCACAATATTGTCTATCAAATCTTTCCATTCCATATGGTCATGTATTAATATCTCGTACTCGATTTGGTTTAAGAATTTATCTCTCCATTGTTCCGGAGTCAACCGGTTTTTTGATACTTGAGGTCTCTCAAAAGCTTCTGCTATTTTTTGCTCACATTCTCGCCCCATATCTTCAAAAATATTATATAAATATATATAATTTGCTTGTCCTAAACCGATTCTTTTTCTCTCAATCATTCCGAAATGCTCCAGTTCTGTCAATAACATCTGTATTTTTCTCTTACTGCATTCCAGTTCTGCCGCCATTTCAGTTACCGGATAGATGATATAGGCATGATCTTCTGGATCAATCCAATGATTCCGCTTACTAAACGAAGTCATGCGATCCAGCATAATTCCATACAAAATTTTACTGTCCGAGGATAATTGACGATATCTTATATCTGTTATTAATGCTTTTGGAATCCGGTAAAAATTGTAGCGTTCTGTATCTAACCCTGTATAATACTTCATTTTCCCTTGCCGTCCTCTCCCGTCAAATGCTTCGTCCTATTTTCTATTCTCCGTCCATGATAACCACTCCCTCTCTCGTGCTGTCTTCACAGACGGGGCATCTGTGAAGACAGCGAAAAGTATGTACAGTGCACATCTGTATACAGATGTGCAGACCATCCTTAGCTTTTGCAACATACAGCCTGATTTTCTTTCATCTACTGCAAGGATGATGGATTCTTCAAATCTCTTCCCCTCCATCTTTTCTTTGTGAAATCCGGAACCATCTATAGTAAATCCCATACATCACTGCTAAAATGAAAATTCGAATACCAAATTTTAGATTCTCGGATCTAATGAAATAACCACTTGCGATTACACCTGTAAATAGCATAATTTCAAACATCACTAACAGCTTCTTTTTCATGTATTTCTCCTTTTTATGCATATCATGTTATCCGTATATCAAACTTGTCATTGTCAGCCAGATAATCAGTAAGACTCCTACAATAATGAATGGAATTGCACACTGTTTCGGGATTTCTTTATCACAATCTGCTTGACAAGGTTTTCCCAGAAGATAGACTCCAAATATAACGTCAAGCAGAAAAACACCTTTAATCATATAGCTTATAATACGAAAATCACTCATTCTCTTACCACTGTATTTCTTTTCCGCATTGTCCACAATAATGTTTATTAAACTGCTCACATACTCTCGTACCACAATTCGGACAGGTTTCTGTCTTGCTTTTTCTTAAATTTGTCTTTTCTTCCTGTTTATTTCTCCAAAGCGTTTCCGAATTCTGTACTTCTG
>CATZVV010000172.1 GCA_958425285.1 uncultured Lachnoclostridium sp.
GAAAGGAGCCATTGCCCCATGACTAAGTTTTAGTCATTTTGCAACAGCCCCTTTTGTTTTACATAATATATATCGGATTATGCTGGATATACTTTAGTGAAAAATACGAAAAAATTATAAAAAAGTTTTCAGATAGACATCATCCTTTTCCTGTTGGTCGATACACAGGTATCTTTTCGTTATTTCATAAGAGGAATGGTTATAAATACTCATTAAAAGAGCTGGTGGAATTCCTCTCTGCCATGCAAAGTAGCCAAAAGTCTTCCGCAAGGAGTGGCAGCTTATATGCTGATTCAGACCACATCCTGCGGCGGCTTTTTTTATGATTCGAAATGCCTGCGAGCGGCTGATTTGTTCACTGGGGAATTTTTGACTTGTGAAAATGAAATTATTTTCATGGAAATGGATAACTCCCTTCCGATATAGTTCCAACGCTTCTTTTGTTGAGTCATTAATTGCTAAAATATTTTCTTTCCCGGTTTTTTTCTCTCGGACAGTCAGGTGTTCCTTGTAGATTGACTGTTTCGCTATATAAACATCTTTCCAATGCAGCGACAATAAGTCGCCAATTCGTAAGGCGGAATTGAGCCCGGTAATAATTAATGCATAATTTCTCGGGTTATATTCGGTGTTTCGGTAATAATTTCTAAATTTCTTTAGTTTCCGTTCGTTCTTAATAGGTTGTGTTTTACTCATAAATTCCTCCATTGGTTTTCAATCTGATTTGTTATAGCTACATGCAACATTTTATATACAAATGTTGCATGGACACAAGACAGGAGGTCTTAACATGCTTCGTTTAACACTTCGCAAAGAGGAATATTTGATGCTCGGTGAAAATATTAAAATTGCATTCTTGGGAGGAAGTCAAAATCATATACGGATTTTGGTGGATGCACCGAAGAATGTAGAAATTGTCCGAAGCACGGTTTTGGAAAAAAATCATCCGGAATCAAAAGATGATTTGCCAAAGTATTATGCGGAGCCGGAACTGCCGGAGCGGTTTCGGAAGAAAAAATCAGGTAGTAACTAAGGCGGAAGGGGAGACGAGCAGGGCCCGGTTCGGGCGAGCCTTCAGCTTTAGATATTATAAATAAAAACAAACAAATGTGGTAAACGGATTTACCGCAGCAAAAACAAGGAGGTAATTTATTATGATTATTCAACACAATATGGTTTCAGCCAACACAAACAGACAGTTAGGTATTACAAACACAAATCTTGCAAAATCCTCAGAAAAGCTTTCCAGTGGATACCGGATTAATCGTGCAGCAGATGATGCAGCAGGATTGGCTATTTCGGAAAAAATGAGAAGTCAGGTTAGAGGTCTTCAAAGAGCTTCTGACAATGCACAGGATGGTATTTCATTAATTCAGACAGCAGAAGGTGCGATGGATACACAGCATGCAATTTTACAGAGAACAAGAGAATTGATTGTACAGGCATCTAATACAGGTACGATGGAGGGTGATGCTGATACTGATGTAGCAAAAATTCAGGCTGAGATTGGTAAATTGCAGGATGAGTTTGAGAGAATTAATACAGATACCGAGTTTAATAAGAAAAAACTCCTTGATCCTACTGACGTATATACAGACCAGTGGTTACAGTTGGGTGCCAATAAAGAACAGGGTATTGCAGTTACTATTACTGCTGTGGAGTGGAACTTAACCACTCTTGATAATGCGAATGGGCAAACAAATTCAGCATCGTTAGATGAAGTAGATACAATGATACAGAGCTTGTCAGTTGAAAGAAGCAAGTTGGGAGCTTACCAGAATCGCCTCGAGTATACTGTTAAGGTAGACGACAACACTGCTGAAAACTTACAGGCAGCTGAGTCCCGCATCCGCGATGTAGACATGGCAGAAGAAATGACAAGATACTCAAAAGACAGTATTTTGCAGCAGGCAGCACAGTCTATGCTGGCTCAGGCAAATCAGGCTACACAGGGTGTTTTATCCTTACTTCGCTAATTAAAGTGATACGAAGTATGAAAGAAGGCGGGATGTAACGATGGAGAAGCCGGAAGAGGAAAAACAGGTAAAGGAGACTCATTTGCTGAAAAAAAGAATTCTTGCAATTATTATCATTTTTGTGATAATTTCTGCGACAGCAATTATATTATGGAAAATATTTTCTTCAAAAGGTGATGAAAATGTCAGCATCGGATATGAGAGTGGTGCTGTTACTGTGACAGATCAAGATGAATTGCAAAAAATGATTGATGGCATGATTCAAAAGACAAAAGATGGTACGATGTCTCTCGAATACAAAAATGTTGCCGTTAGCAATAATGGACGGGACTTTTCCTGTTACATAGCAAATTCGATTAAGAACAAATATGATATGTTTTTTGGCATTTATAAAGATGCGACGTTAAAAGATGAGCTTTATTTGACAGAGTTGATTCCTCCCGGTTCCTGGATGAAAAACATACAGCTGAAAAAACAGTTGAAATCAGGAACACACAATGTAGTCCTTGTGTTTACCCAGGTGCGGGAGGATCATAAGACAATAAAGTCACAGATTTCAGTACAGTTGACATTAAGTGTAAAATAGAAAATTTGCTATTTTACAATCAGAATGGAGGAAATATTATGATGAAAAAGTGTTTCGCATTATTATTATCAGGTGCATTGGTTTTATCCGCTAATATGGTTGCATCTGCTGCAACTGTTAGTGCTCCGGATTCAGAAACGGGAGCATATTCAGCAAAGGTTGAGGGTACAACAGATGTTCAGGTACCTACGATTGACATTACGGTTCCTGATAGTTTGACTGTTGCAATTAATCCATATAAAATGGAATATGATATTGCTGGGGCTACAACAACAGACGTTTTGGCAAATGTAGAACAGACAATTACAAATGCAAGTGATGTACCAATTGCCATTAGTGCTACCGTACAGGCAACGGTAACATCACCGAGTGAAGTAGTACTTGCTACTGCACCATTAAAAGGAACAGAGACAACAAAGTCTGTATTTGCATATTTAGAGATGAGCGATACATCCGGTACATATGCAGAAGCATATGATAAAGTATCTACAAAACAGGTAGTTCTTGGAAAAACAGCAGTAACAAAGAAAGATATGATTAAACTGGATGCTAAAGATGGTGCTACTACAGATGCATACTTTAAAATCATGGGTGACGTTGCTCCAAATCCTGCCAAAGCATGGACAACTGATGATACAATGGGTATCGCTATCACATTTAATTTCAATCCGGTAGCAGCAACTACTGAATAATTAATTTGAGATGATTCAGAATTTATAAAGTTTACTAAATTAAAAGCAGCCCTGTAAGAACAGTGTTGAAAAACATTTTGATTCTTACAGGGCTGTTACTCTCATTTCATGGGCGAAGAACTGCTTTGTCATTCTTCAAGAGGATGGCTTCCTGCATCCTCTTTTCGTGCACCCAAGGAGTAGACATGGGATAACCTCACCTTACATCTCCTGAAAGAAGTTCACGGTTTTCTTCACCTTTTTCATTAGGGAGTCAAACATATCAGGGGTCAGCGACTGAGGACCATCACAGAGTGCCTGCTCTGGGTTGTTGTGGACTTCAATCATAAGTCCGTCTGCTCCGGTAGCAATGGCAGCTAGAGCGAGAGGTTCTACCATAAAACGAAGCCCGGCGGCATGGCTTGGGTCTACGATGACAGGAAGGTGGCTCTTGCTTTTTAGCATTGGAATTGCGGATAAATCAAGAGTATTTCGCATTGAAGTTTCAAATGTGCGAATACCGCGTTCGCATAAAATAACATTTTCATTTCCGCCCGCCATAATATATTCTGCACTCATAAGCAATTCATCCAGCGTATTTGCCAAACCACGTTTTAGAAGAATTGGTTTGTTGATTTTGCCAAGTTCTTTTAATAATTCAAAGTTCTGCATATTTCTTGCACCAACCTGAATAACATCTACATGCTCAAAGAGAGGAATATGTTCTGTACTCATAATCTCAGTTACAATTGGCAGTCCAGTTGCTTCTTTTGCCTCCAGCAGCAATGTCAACCCGGCATCATGGAGTCCCTGAAAGGCATAAGGTGAAGTGCGGGGTTTAAATGCGCCTCCTCGTAAAAGAGTAGCACCGCTCTTTTTTACAGCTTTGGCTACTTCTGTAATTTGTGCTTTTGTTTCAATGGAACAAGGTCCGGCAATTACTTGAAAGTTGCCACCTCCGATTTGGACATTCGAACAATTTATGATAGAATCCTCAGGATGGATTTTACGGTTAGCTTTCTTATAAGGCTCCTGTATACGCCTGACTTCTTCTACGACATCATAGGAACTGATTTGGTCGATGTCCAAAGAAAGTGTATCACCTACCAGACCAAGTAATTTTGTAGTTGTGCCTTGGGATTCATGAATTTCAATTCCACGACTTCGTATCATAGCTTCTAATGCTTTTATTTTTGCTCCATCGGCACCGTTTTTTAATATAATAATCATTTCTATACATTCCTTCCTTTATAACCTTCTTTCTATAGACTAGACTTTTCAAAGTAGTTTGTCAATACAATTTAACAAATTAACGCTTTAACTTGATAAAGTAAAGAACTATTTTGAAAATTTGTCATATTTTAAAAGAAAAGGAGTGATTTTATGTTTTTTGTTTTTCCACCACTAGGTCCGGGAT
>CATZVV010000173.1 GCA_958425285.1 uncultured Lachnoclostridium sp.
ACAGATGCTGGATTGTGTTTTTGTAATTGGACCGGCAAGAGCAAGTGTTTCAAAAATCAATGATTGGTACCGTTTTGTATTCTATTTGAAAAGTAAAAATTATGAATCTCTTGTTCAGTGTAAAGCAGAACTTGAAAGATATATTGACGTAAGGCAAATAAGATATAAGTGTGGGGTTCAGTTTGATATGGATCCAGTGAACTGTTATTAAGAAAGGATGAAATTTATGGCAATCAGGCAGATTCGAACTATTGGTGATGAAATATTGACAAAAAAGGCAAAACCAATCAAGGAAATGAATGATAAGTTGAAGGAATTGATTGGTGATATGCTTGACACAATGTATGCAAATGAGGGAGTGGGACTGGCAGCGCCTCAGGTCGGTATATTAAAACAGGTTGTAGTAATTGATATTTCGGAAGAAGGCAATGAGCCGGTTATCCTTTTGAATCCGGAGGTTATTTATACAGACGGTGAACAAGTGGGAAGCGAAGGGTGTCTCAGTGTTCCGGGTAAGGTAGGGATTGTAAAACGCCCGAATCTTGTCAGGGTTCGTGCATTCAATGAAAACATGGAACCAATAGAAGTAGAAGGTGAAGAATTGTTTGCCCGTGCCTTGATTCATGAAACGGAGCATTTGGATGGTCAACTGTATGTTGATAAGGCAGAAGACGGGAAATTGTATGATACAGAGGATGTGATGGAATGAAAGTATTATTTATGGGAACACCGGATTTTGCAGTACCCGTGTTGGAAGGATTAATAGAGAGTCCGAAGCATCAGGTTGTTGCTGTAGTCACTCAGCCGGACAAAGCAAGAGGAAGAAGTGGGAAATTAGCCTTTTCTCCTGTAAAAGAAGTAGCCATCAGAGCTGGCATTCCTGTTTTGCAGCCAGCAAAAATCAGGGAAAAGGAGTCTGTGGACAAAATCCGCAGCTATTCATTTGATGTAGCTGTTGTAGCAGCATTTGGGCAGATTTTATCAAAAGAGATTTTGGAACTTCCAAAGTATGGATGTATTAATGTACATGGATCTTTGTTACCAAGGTGGCGGGGAGCAGCGCCAATACAGTGGTCTATTTTAGCCGGGGACAGAGTAACTGGTATTACGACAATGCAAATGAATGAAGGTCTTGATACGGGAGATATGTTATTAAAAAAAGAGGTTGTGATTGGAGAAAATGAAACCGGGGGAGAATTGTTTGACCGAATGGCCGGAATGGGAAGCCAAATTTTGCTCGATACACTGGATGCTATTGAAAATCGTACCATTCTGCCTGAAAAGCAAGATGATTCAAAGAGTACTTATGCAAAAATGCTGACAAAGGATATGGGAATACTGGACTTTTCGAAAAAGGCAGTGGAGTTGGAGCGTGTTATTAGAGGACTGAATCCGTGGCCGAGTGCCTATACCAGATGGGGGAACAAAACATTAAAAATCTGGTCTGCAATGATTTGTGAGGAAAACAGTGGTATGCAGGCAGGTCAGATTGCATCAGTCGATAAGAAAACATTCATGATACAGACCGGACAGGGTTGTCTGATTCCCTTAGAAGTACAATTAGAAGGGAAGAAGAGAATGAAAACAGAGGATTTCCTGCGTGGAATTGTGTTGGAATCCGGACAAAGATTGGGATAGGTGTAAATGAAACAAAAAACAGATCGGGAATGGGTACTTTATATTATAATGGAAGTGCTTGAACAATCGGAGCATGAACCGGAAAAACATAGTGATACAATTCTTCATCAGGTATTTTCCGAAAATGAACTGACTGGACAGACAAAAGCATTGATCAAGAGACTTTCCTATGGAGTTATTGAACGTAAAATAGAATTGGATTATATCATTAACGAATTTTCCAAAACAAAAGTGAAAAAAATGAAACCACTCATTCGCAATATTTTAAGGATTGGAGTTTATGAGCTGCGTTATATGGAACAGATTCCGGCTTCTGCGACTTGTAATGAAGCAGTAAAGCTTGTTGCAAAAAGAGGCCTGCATGGACTAAAGGGATTTGTGAACGGGGTATTAAGAACAATCAGCCGGGAAAAGGATAAGATGGTTTTGCCTGATATGGGAGTTCGTTATTCAATGCCTGCATGGCTGGTAAAAAAGTTGATAGAGGACCGGGGGCAAGATGAAACACTTTGTATTCTAAAGTCTTTTTTTGAAACAAAACCGCTAACTATCCGGGTGAATCAGAGTAAAGTTAAAATCGAACATTATATTCGGAAATTGGAAAATGACGGTATTCGTTGGGAAAATGGCTGGTATATGAAAGATGCGTTGCATATTTTAGGAAATATTAATGCTATGGAGTTGACTGGTTTTCAAGATGGTGAATTTGTAGTACAGGATGAAAGTTCTATGCTGCCTGTTTTGTGCGCCGGTATTCGCCCCGGACAAATGATTCTTGATTTATGTGCTTCCCCTGGGGGGAAAACTTTTCAGGCAGCAGAGTATACTGGTAAGAATGGAACTGTATATGCGAGAGATCTTACCCCGTATAAAGTACAGAAGATACAGCAAAATGCACTGCGGTTAAAAACAGAGAATATTTTGGTTTCATGTTCAGATGCTACTGTTTTTGATGAAAGCATGCAAGGAAAAGCAGATGTTGTGATTGCCGATGTACCATGTTCGGGAATTGGTATTATTGGAAGAAAACCTGACATAAAATATCATATATCCAAGCAAAGGTGTGAGCAGCTTGTAAAGATACAGAGAAAAATTCTTTCACAGGCAGTAAGATACGTCAAACCGGGTGGTGTACTGATGTATAGTACATGTACAATCAGCCGGGAGGAAAACGAGGAGAATGTGGAATATATTATGGAAAACTTTCCTTTTCAGTGTGAAAGCATGAAGAGATTTTTACCGGAAAGCCTTAGAGTGTACGAGAAGGATGGCATGTTGCAAATGCTTCCCGGGGTTCATAAAAGCGATGGCTTTTTTGTAGCCAGATTCATTTGCAAAGGAAGCGGGGTGGAATAGAGAATGGAAAAAGAGGATTTACGTAATTTTGGGAAACAGGAGATGAAATCTCTTATGCTTTCCTTTGGAGAAAAGCCTTTCCGGGCAAAACAGCTTTTTGAATGGGTTCATCAAAAGCTGGCAGGAAACTTTGATGAGATGACAAATTTGCCCAAAGGGTTTCGTGAAAAATTAAAAGAAACATGTTATCTTGGGGGATTGAAGATAGAAAAAAAGTTAGTTTCCAATAAAGATACAACGGCAAAGTACCTTTTTTCATTACCGGATGGAAATGTGGTAGAGAGTGTCTGGATGCAATATAAACATGGAAATAGTGTTTGTATTTCTTCGCAAGTTGGCTGTAAAATGGGATGTACTTTTTGTGCATCTACATTAGGAGGATTTGTCCGGAATTTAACAACTGGAGAAATGTTATCTCAGATTTATGAAATTCAGAAAGAGACGGGAGAACGTGTATCGAATATTGTTGTTATGGGAATGGGAGAACCCTTGGATAATTATGACAATCTGCTATCCTTTATTCGTCTCATAACGTGCGAAGGAGGATTGAATATAAGCCAGCGGAACATTACAGTTTCAACATGCGGATTGGTAGAACAGATAAAACGATTGATGAAAGAACATTTGCAGATTACCCTTGCTATTTCACTTCATGCTCCTAATGATGAAATACGCAGGCAGACAATGCCTATTGCTAATCGGTATCCAATGGAAGAGTTGATTCATGTTTGTGAAGAATACTTTCAGGAAACAGGACGACGTATTACCTTTGAGTACAGTATGATACATGGTATAAATGATCGAAAAGAGCACGCAATGGAATTGATTCGGCTGGTTGGGCGCTTAAACTGCCATATAAATCTAATTCCTTTAAATGAGGTTAAAGAACGAGATTGCGTATGTTCCAAGGAAAAAGATATAGACGATTTTAAAATAATACTTGAAAAAAATCGAATAAATGTTACTATAAGAAGAGGAATGGGTGGCGATATTGATGCCGCCTGTGGTCAATTAAGAAAGAATTATTTAGACCAGGAAGGAAGATAACTGTGCAGACTTATTACATGACAGACATCGGCAGGAGTCGTAGTAACAATCAGGACTTTGTTTGTTGCAGCACGGAGCCGGTCGGTAAATTCCCCAACCTGTTTGTTGTTGCAGACGGTATGGGCGGACACAACGCAGGTGACACAGCTTCTAGAACCGGTGTGGAACAGATTGTTCAGCAGATACGTGAGAGTGAAAATATCACAATTGTAAGCATTTGGGAGGATGCACTTGCGAAGGCGAATCAATATGTGTTTGATATGGCACAGAGCCAGCCGGAATTAGAAGGGATGGGTACTACCATTGTGGGTGCTGTTGTTATGGAAAATACAGCCTATATAGTTAATGTAGGGGATTCCCGAATGTATCTTTTGCGAGATTCTATATCACAGATTACTGAGGATCATTCATTGGTTGGAGAGATGGTTCGCTCTGGTGAGATAAAAAAAGATGAAATGCGAACGCATCCGAATAAGAATATTATTACACGTGCACTGGGAACAAAGGAAACGGTAAAGGCAGATTGCTTTGAAGTTGAACTTGAACTGGGAGACGTGTTATTGTTATGTTCAGAC
>CATZVV010000174.1 GCA_958425285.1 uncultured Lachnoclostridium sp.
CCTGCCATTAGTACTCAACCTTGTCTGGAGACTTGATTTTCATCTTTTCCAGCATTTTATCACTCGGTTCGAACAAAAGAACAACCTTTTCATCCTTTACTTTTGTTACAATACCATACACTTTTGCTTCACTTCTAAGTGATGTAAAATCCTTTTTGGGCAAATGCCGGTCTCCATCCATACGTGATGATTTCATACTGGCAACCAAATCAGATTCTTCCAGCTCAATGCGCAATATAGACTTTCTCTTTTCACCACCAAGAATCATATCGAAGTCAAGCTGCCCATCACAAAATACATACTCCCATTCCACTTTAAACCGCGGCCAGTACCAAATCAGGAACACAACCGCCGCACCTCCGAGCATAACCAGAATTCGGCTGACTGCCCCTCCAATGAACATGGAAGCAAAAAAAATCATAATAATAGTAACAATTGCAATGACCTTTAATATAATAACTCCGATTGTCGTTTTCTTCTTTGTGGACGCTTCTGCGTATAATTCACTCATTTTTAATGTGTCTATATCCTTTCTGTCTGAACAACTTCACCTTTCTCCTGTTAAGGGATTACATCATTCCCATTCCCGGAGCACCTGCAGGCATAGCTGGTGTCTCTTCTTTTATATTAGCAACAACTGACTCCGTTGTCAATAATGTAGATGCTACACTTGTTGCATTCTGAAGAGCACTTCTTGTCACCTTAGCCGGGTCCAGAATACCATTTTCAACCATATCTACATATTCCTCTGTCAACGCATTGAAGCCAACTCCAACATTAGAATTCCTTACTGTATTAATAATAACAGAACCTTCTAAGCCAGCATTATAAGAAATTGTGCGAAGCGGAGCTTCCAATGCCTTCAATATAATGCCAGCACCTGTCTTCTCATCACCATCCATCTGCGCAATCAGTTTTTCTACTTCTTTGCTAGCATGGATATAAGCGGAACCACCACCAGAAATAATTCCTTCTTCTACTGCTGCACGTGTCGCAGCCAAAGCATCTTCCATACGCAATTTGCTCTCCTGCATTTCCGTTTCTGTAGCAGCACCAACACGGATAACAGCCACACCACCAGCCAGCTTAGCAAGTCTTTCCTGAAGTTTCTCGCGGTCAAAATCAGATGTTGTTTCTTCAATCTGTTTTTTAATCTGAGAGATTCTTGCCTGAATCTCAGCACTATCCCCTTCACCATCGACAATAATTGTATTCTCTTTCTGGACTTTTACAGATTTTGCACGACCCAGCTGATCCATAGTTGTTTCCTTTAAATCCAGTCCAAGTTCTTCTGAAATCACCTGTCCGCCTGTCAAAATTGCAATATCCTGAAGCATTTCTTTTCTGCGGTCACCATAACCCGGAGCTTTTACTGCTACTACATTAAATGTTCCACGAAGTTTATTAATCACCAATGTACTGAGTGCTTCGCCTTCAACGTCCTCTGCTATTATAAGAAGTTTGGCACTGCTTTGTACCACCTGTTCAAGAAGCGGTAAGATTTCCTGAATATTAGAAATTTTCTTATCTGTAATCAAAATATACGGATTTTCCAACTCTGCTTCCATTTTATCCATATCCGTAGCCATATAAGCAGATAAATATCCCCGGTCAAACTGCATACCTTCTACAAGATCCAGTTCTGTCTTCATTGTTTTGGAGTCTTCAATTGTAATAACACCATCATTTGAAACCTTTTCCATTGCATCTGCAACCATTTGTCCAACATTGTCATCTCCGGCAGAAATTGCTGCTACCTTTGCAATCTGTTCTTTCCCAGTCAAGGTAGAACTCATTGCCTGGATTGCTTCTACTGCACAATCTGTCGCCTTTTTCATACCCTTTCTCAAAATAATTGGATTTGCACCTGCTGCCAGATTCTTCATTCCTTCGTTTATCATTGCCTGTGCCAATACGGTAGCTGTTGTAGTACCATCTCCGGCAACATCGTTTGTTTTAGTTGCCACTTCTTTTACAAGCTGGGCACCCATATTTTCAAAAGCATCTTCCAACTCAATTTCTTTTGCAATCGTAACACCATCATTAGTAATCAATGGTGCTCCAAATGATTTATCTAAAACAACATTTCTTCCTTTTGGTCCCAATGTCACTTTTACTGTATCTGATAATTTATTTACACCACTCTCTAAAGCAGCTCTCGCCTCTGCTCCAAACTTAATATCCTTTGCCATAATTGTTCTTCCTCCTTCTATTGATTTCTATTTATTCAACAACAGCTAATATATCGCTTTGTTTTACAATAATAAATTCTTCACCATCAAGCTTTACATCTGTTCCGGCATATTTCGAATAGATTACTTTATCACCGGTTTTCACTTCCATTTTGATTTCTTTTCCATCACAAGTTCCACCCGGTCCAACTGCAACAACTTCTGCCTGCTGTGGTTTCTCCTGAGCCTGACCAGGTAATACAATACCCGTTTTCGTAACCTCTTCTGCTTCCAATTGTTTCAATACAACTCTGTCACCTAAAGGTACTAATTTCATTTTAATTCCTCCATTCATATTCGTTCTATTATTGTTAGCACTCCTTTTAATTGAGTGCTAAATCCATTGGCATTATATTAGTAAATTTTTTCTTAAAATGCAAGTCTTTATCATACGAGAATTTTTCATTTTATCATGTATTCTGCCGTTTTCCTCTCATATCCTATTTCTTTCTCACGTTTTCTTCCTTTTTCTATAAAATCAGATTCTTATTTTCTGATAATAGCTGGATTTAACCCCTTCTTCATGATATACTTCTATCAATAAAACAGAAAGGATGATAAAACTTGAAAGAAGAATTATATACCATTCCCGTCAATGATATTTTTGATACCCAATGTGAATGCCCAATCTGCACTATGAGACAAAAATTAGATGAAGAAGAGGTAGCCTTTGCCATGGGGCCCAGCTACATGGAGGACGACATCCGGCTTACAACGGATAAAATGGGATTTTGCAGCCATCACTTACAAATGATGTATGACTTCGAAAACCGTCTGGGACTTGGATTAATTCTAAATACACATTTGCAGGATATTATCCGAAATATAGAGTCCTTGCAAAAAAAAGGACGAAAATCCGGAAGTAGTCTCTTTCGAAAAGGTGAACCTTCTCCGCTGATCGAATATACAAACAAACTGCAAAATTCCTGTTTCATATGCAGTCGCATGGAGCATACATTAAAACGCTACATAGCCACTATCTTCTATTTGTATGAACGGGATTCTGATTTTAGAACTAAATTCAGAAAATCGCAAGGATTTTGTATCAGCCATTATGGTCAGCTTTATGAAATTGCACCATCTTATCTGCGCGGACAAGTATTAGAAGATTTTACAACTGACTTAAACAAAATCTTTTTAGAAAATCTAAAAAACCTGCAAAAAGACATTTCCTGGTTTGTTGACAAATTTGATTACCGCAATGCAGATGCCCCATGGAAAAATTCAAAGGATGCCCTGCATCGGGCAATAAAAAAGATACGATAGTTATTACTAACCGTAAGAAAAGGAATCGGTTCATGACCGATTCCTTAAACACAAATAATTACTTCATTTGTTTTGCTTTCTCTTTCTGAAGTACCTCTTTTAAATCGATTGCCTTGTCTTTTATTCTTCTCTGTGCATCTCTGGCAATTAAAACTTTTGATACCCACAAAAATGAATTAGAAATGTCTCCCACACGCCTTGCCAATTCTGCAATCAGATACATCATCGTATACTGATCCATCCCACACATTGGAAATTCTTCCTTAGAAAAAGCTGTCACAAAACCTTCATAGGCGTTTTGAACAAATTCTTTTTCTGTGGTTTCCAATACCTTTACTTCTTCTTTTTTATAATCTCCCTGCATAAGCATTTCACGTTTTCCTCTGCAAAGCCATGCAAGTTTCAAACAGGTATAGGCCCTTTCACTATTTTTCCCCATTTTTACTACGGTATTCAATAGTGCCATTTTATGTCTGACAATCGCCAAATCATAATCATATACTTTTACATCTGGCTGTGTATCTTTAAAATTACTCGAAATTTTTTCTTTTATCTTTTTTGCCTGAGCATTGGTAACAAAATTAAAATATCTGTTTAATGCTGCATACCCACATTTAGGACACATAATGGCATCATACTTTAACGAATCCACATGCTGATATTTGGGCCGCAAATCCGTATCTGCAGAAATCAGCTTTACTTTTCCTGTCCGAACCATTTTGCTCTTAAATTCTTTATCACAAACCGGACACTTATATGTCTTATCAAAAAGTAAATCCTCTTCTAATACCTCTTTCGGTTTTTCCACTTCACCATGCTGTGTATTATCTTCTTTCTTTGACTCAAATACCTGAAAATTTTCCGTATTTGTCATTCCAAAGTTTTCAAGACCCGCAAATAAATCTGACATTCTTTCCTCCATTCCGAGAACGCATTTGGATAAGCACGCAGAAAATTTCAAATTTACCGTCGTGCTATAAAAGAATTTGTGGCATCCTCAGCACAAATTCTAAACTAAATGAATTGACAATCTGAAAATCTACTGTTTTTTTGTGGGACGATATGAACTTTTAAGAGAAACAATCCGGTTAAAAACCAAGTGATTCTG
>CATZVV010000175.1 GCA_958425285.1 uncultured Lachnoclostridium sp.
ATAGTCAGAGCTTTCTCCGTTGCAATCCTGATGATGTCCTCACAAGCTTGTTCCTGTGTCTCTCCGGCTTCCTCCGCGGTAAGATGCTTACGCCTTTCGTGATATTCCTCGATTGTCTTTTCCAGCATTTCCTGGAACGTCTTTGCGGCTAATCGGTTGACTTTTCCGTATTCCTGAATCTGTCTGCGAAGCATTTTTACAAGAAGTTCCAGTTTCGTTGCCGGCATTTTTACATCCGACAGTTTTTCAAAGTATTCAGGAGAGAAAAGGTCCTCTTCCTCCCCGCTTTCCAGAACGCTTTCCACCCGATTGTACTTTAATGCTGCCTCAACCATTTTCGCGACTGTACGATTCATGGTATCTGTGTCCACTCCACTTGTTCCACTCATTTTTCGCACAAATCCTGCGATAGCCATAAAACACTGTGCAAGTGCTGTTTCCTCCTCGCTAAGCTCACCGGAAGGCTGACAAATGTCATATGCCGCTCTCATTCTCTTAACAGTTTTTAAATAGTATGTTTTGAATGAAACTTTCTGAATCCCTCTATTTCCTTCTGTTTTCAATTCCTGTGTCGACACAAATACATATTCAGCAGCCATTGCAAGCAGCCGGTAACGCTCTATCGGATTGCAATTTGGATTTAAGAAAGGGCTCAAATCATAATCTTGAAACAAGACTTTTAAGATTTCCAGTTCTTCCCTGAATGTTGTTGCAGCCTGTTCGACATCATCAGATGTGGGCGCGACGGACGTATTGCCGCCATACATCTTCATAGCTTCACGCATATTGTCGCGAATCCCGATATAATCTATAATCATGCCAAACTCTTTCCCAGGATATCTTCTGTTTACACGGCTGATCGTCTGGATCAGTAAATGTTTTTTGAGCGGCTTGTCGTTATATAGATATGTAAGAGATGGAACATCAAAGCCCGTAATCCACATATCTACAACAATGGCAATATGGAAATTTGACTTTTCCTGCTTAAAAGCCGCATCCATCTCTTCCGAGCGCTTGTCATTGCGAACGCCGCCGAGATAACTGTACATCTCTTTCTCATCGTTCTTCCCAACACTTGCAATCATGGCAATAAAAGGCATCGGTTTTAATTCTTTTTGTTCTTCTGCTGTGACAAAAATATCGTCAGGCGCTTTCTTTTCCTCAAACCATTCTGGGTATTGATCCTTAAATTTCTGTAATAAAGCATAGGCAATCTTACGATTGGAACAGACAATCATTGCTTTTTGTATTCTGTCCGGGTCTCCTGAACAGGAAGAAACATAATGATCGTGGATATCAATAGCAAGGCGTTCTAACCGTGACGGCTCACCAAGAATCATTTCCATGGAGCTCATTGCTTTCTTACTTGCCTCAATATCTTCATAGGTCGCTCCGTCATCGGCACATTTCCTGTAGTAATCTTCGATTTCTTTCGCTTTCTGTTTATCAAGCAGGACTTTTGCGATGCGCGGATGATATTTGATCGATACCGTCAAGCCATCCGCAACCGCCTGATCCATGGTATATCGATCGATTTCGTCACCAAAAGTCTGGTAGGTTTCCGCAATCGGAGTGCCTGTAAATCCCACAAAAATTGCCTGTGGAAATGCCTCTTTCAAAACTTTGGCATATGGTTTTGAAACCATTGCTTTCATATTTTCGTCAGCGTCTTTGCTGAACCTGATTTTTTTGGCATGTTCTAACTGGGTTCTGTGTGCCTCGTCAGAAAAGCAAATAATATTCTGTCGGTCATTGATCAGACCGATTTTATCCTCTTTACGGTCGCAAAACTTCTGGATCGTACAGATATAAAACCCACCACTTTGCCGTGCTCCAAGTTCCGCCCTTAACTGCACTCTGTCTTTCACAACAGACACTTCGCCAAGATTCAGAAATTCTGTACTCTTTGTAAAAAGCTTGGCACCCTGCTTTTGCAGTTCATCCCGGTCAACAATCAAGATGATTGTCGGCGATCCGATTTGGGGAGTTTCTGTACAGCGAAGTGCAAGCTGGCGGGCAAGAAATGCCATGGTATAGGTTTTCCCACATCCCGTCGCTCCAAAATATGTGCCTCCTTTTCTGCTCTTTTGCATAACTGATTTTACAATGCTCTGCTTCAATAATCTTGTAGCAAAAAACTGAGGATAACGGCATACGATTTCTCTCTCTTCGCTGTCATAAATACTGTCCTGAAAATAAATATAATCTCTGAATATCTCCAGAAAACGCTCCGGCGCATACACTCCTTGAATCATGGTCTGGGTTTCCGCAAAAGGAAGCGTAGATATCGCGTCGCCGTCATGGACTCTTCTCCATGCATAGAAATGCTCATACGGTGTACGAGCGGTCCCAAGTCTTGTTTTTACCCCATCCGAAATGCACGCTAACGGGCAATAGTGTAAAAGATGCGGAATATCTCTCCAGTAACGAATATTGATCTGTTCCCATGCGTCATAAATAGTAGCATTGGCGTCAGCAGGATTTTTCAGCTCTATGATACATACTGGTATTCCATTCACAAATAAAAGAATATCCGGTCTGCGTGTTTCTTTCTGTCCATTGTCGGTATACTCTACCGTAAACTGGTTAACAACACGAAAGATATTATGTTCTGTGTTTTCAAAATCAATCAATGATATCATGCGTGCCTGTCCATTCTGAGGAGTAAACTGAATCCCGTTTACCATCCATCCATAAACCTTATGTAAAGTAGCAAAATCGCTTTCACTACCAACAAGACGCACAGTATCATAGATCCGTGTCACTTCCTCATCTGTCAAATCCGGATTTGTGTCGGCGATAAATTGTTTGAAATCATCAGCAATCAATACATTCCTTTTCGTGATACGTGCAATTTGATTACCTGAAGCATATTTCCATCCTTCCGCTTCCAGAAAGCTGATAAAAGCATCTTCGTACTCCGATTCACAGTACCGACCGTTATATTCTTTTAATTTCGCCATCCATTACACCTCCTTCGTATTTCTCGCTTCCTCGATAGAACCTTTTATCAAAATCGGACAGATGTTTTTGATTTGTGTTTTCAGTTTTTCGTTTATTCGGGTTCTCGTTATGAGAACTTTGTGCAACTCAGAAACAATTTGCTGCTCTCTCTCATTTGCCTCTGGAATTGTCAGATCTAAAAATTCCTCCCATGATAAACTCCCTCTTGCACTTGTATCACAGGAGAACCATCCACGCCGTTCAAATTCTGAACGGTTCACATTGGCCATAAAATAATCTGAATTGATATTCTCTGTTTTAAATGTGTAATACGCAGGGGATATTAAATAATTTTCTTCAGAATCATTTCTCGCGATAGTTAATCTGCCATCTCTTCCTACTTTCATTAAAACTCCACCGTATTCACCAGGTGCTACAATTTTGTAATTTGAAAAATTCAATCCATTTGCATCCGCTATCGAGTTTATAAAATAATTATCCATACTAAGTCCTTTAAATGAATAAGGTTCCCCAGATGTATTTCTATTATCAATTTGACGTACATAATTTCTGATAGGCACTCTACGTTTTGAGTGCTTTAATCTGTCAATATACGCGTCACAAACAAGTTTCAAATCTTCCAATCCTCGTTCATAGCTTTGCCGATTGGTAAGCATAGCGTTGTAAACATCTACATATTTTCGCTGAATTGAAAGTGGCGGTAATTCGATAGTTATATCACACATATCCTCCCAACTAAATGTCTCCCTTGCAGACCCCCAAGAATGAAACCGTGAATAACGATCAAATTCAGGGCGATGAAAGTACATAAAAAGATAATCTGAAAGTAGTAAATCCTTCTCCTTTACGCAGAATACAATATAAGAAGAAGAAACAATATATGTATGATCGCTTGTATTATGTGCCAGGGTGATTTTCTCCCCATTTCTAGATGTTACAGTAACATAGGCAAAATCATCCGGTTGAACTAAGTAATAGGGTTTTAGAGATACACCAGACATATCGGCTTTTGTCTCTATAAAAATCTTTTTAATTGAAATTCCTTTTACATCATCTATTCCGAACCGCAAATCATCGTTTTTCTCATCACATATCTGTATTAAATTACCCAGCTTATACTTAGTCAATCCCATATCCAATCCCCCTAAACGCATCTTCCAACATCTGACGGGATTGCTTTTCCTGACGCATGATTTCTTTCATTTCCTCCTGAATACGAGTCATTTCCTTTTCATAGTCAATCTCTAAATCATGGTCAACAAATTCAATATATTTGCTTGGAGTAAGCGTCCAGCCTTTGTTTTCAATTTCAGCAATTCCAACACTTCGGTAAAGCTCTGGCATCTGATAATTGTCTCCATCTGTACTTTCACTTTGCCATATATGATAAATCTTTGCTGCTCTTTCTATCTGCTCTGTTACGAAACAAACTTTCTTTTTATTTTCCCCTTTCACCGGATTTCCTCTCCATTGCCGTAAATCCATGAAAAGGATCTCATGCTCACGGTTACGAAGGATTTTTCCATGATAATCACCGCCTTTTTTGTTCTGATTTAAAATCCAAAGTGTCACACTGATATCGGTAGTGATAAATAAATCTCTTGGAAGAACAATAATCGCCTCCACTTT
>CATZVV010000176.1 GCA_958425285.1 uncultured Lachnoclostridium sp.
TCTAGTACGGATGCCAGCCCGATCAAGAGAATTGTAAGCTCTTACTGACAAATGCAGTTCCTCCACTTTTTCATCAATGTGTTCAAAAATCTCTTTATCTAGTTCTCTTACTTCCTCTCCTGAAAGCAAACCAATTTCCTCCATAATAACCAGTTTCTTCCTCAACTCTATACTTTCCTCATAGGAAATTCCTGACGATATTCCAATCTTAACCTTCTCCAGATAATTTTTTACTAACTGCTCCATAAACTATACCTCGTTACGTTCATGCTGTGATCATCTTATAGACAGCATGCCTACTGCGCTGCTGGAACTTTTATTTCCTGGTATTCTTTAAAATCAGGCAAATTCAATTTCACTCCCTCATCCGTTGCAAGGATTTTGCTTGTCATATCAACAATTGCGCTGACTTTTTCTCCCTGCGCTGACAAATCCATACCAAAGTTCATCGTCATTTCTTTCATCTCACCATTTTCATCCGCAGTTATCGTCCCTTCAATATCTGAAAACTCATATGTTAAATCCTGGGACATTGCATTTTCAAATGAAGTGAGTGATTTTTCTAAGTAAGCCGACATTTTATCAAGATTACCCTTAAAAGCAAAGACCTTCGTATCACCTTTTTCTTCCATAGAAACATCCTGGAACATATCAGCAGCAAGTTCCCGATAATTTGTGCTGGACTCCAGCTGCTTTTTTATCTCCTCAATATCCATAGCATATTTTAATTTTGAACCGCTCACGTCCATATAATAATATCCTTCTGCGTAATAAGTCTGCATCTGCATTTTTTGTCCGTTTATTTCCATATCAACAGCCATCTCCATTGTCAGCTTATCATTCTTACTGTCTTTGGTTTTGACAGCGATTTCCATTGGCATATCGAACTTCTCACCTTTGTTCTCCATGTGAATGTTCATTGATGAGGTCATATCTATATCCCCTGCTTTTGAAGCCTGCTCCATCACTTTACTCAACTCTGCCTTAGGATCCTGCTTGCCGCAACCCACCATGCTGCTCATTGCCACTGCTGCACACATGATAAATAATAACCCTCTTTTTCTTATCGTTTTCTTTCTCACTGCTATTTCTCCTTTCTTTCTCCCATTAAATATACAATATATTCTTCTTCAAAGTCCGTTTTTCTCCACATATTCAAGGAGAATCGAACAAAGTGTAACTGGATGATCCAGTGTCTGTTCATTGAGTTTTTCTTTCCAGCCCTTTACTTCAAGCTCATCCAGCAACAGACATAGTAAGGCGCCTGTTTCATAAGGCATTCTGTTAGCCAGAAAACTTTTATCTATGCCCTCTTTCTCTAACAGAATGTTGGTTTCTGAAAAGGGTACATCCTTCATATTATCAAAATACATCACGCCATAATCATATCCTACCATCTCAGATGCTTTTATCCCAATATACTGAGCGGTTCCCTCTGCTGTCTCCATAGACAATTCTGCTTTCAGGTAGTCTGTATTATCTGCAATACGTGCCCTCATTAGCTTGGCATACTCTTTTGCATACTGGAGTAATTGTGCCTTTGATAGTTTTTCTTTCGATAGTTCCGTCTGTATGTCCGTAAGCAGTACATTTTCCTGTTTCAATAATTCCAAATCCTGCTCCGATAGTTCCTTGGAAAAACGGCTTCCACCTGCCCACTTATCTTGCATATAGTAATGAAACGCTTCATGTGTAAGTAATGTGATGAAATGCTTGGAAGAATATGATGCTTCTACAGATTCTTCCTGGTTGTATCTTAAAAAATATACTTCATTGCCAAACAGCTTATAATGTTCTCCTATGCCATTAAAAGAGCCAATGTTAAATCGTATCGGTATTGTCTCTGGTGTTAGTATACAAAGGCGGTATACCGCAAGCTGTGAACTCCCTGGCATGGTGATTTTGGCTGCTAAAGGACTGTGAACCTCTTCTTTAGGATTAAAAAGATACAGATTCCCCAGACGTTTATTCACCACAACGACCGTCTTATCTTCCAGGTGGTATCCCTCCCATATATTTTCTTCCTTATTCTTTTTGAAGTATGTATCTATTTCGCCTATGATTGCCTGGTCTGTTTTGTTTAGGCTTGTATAGCTTGTTCCGAAATGGTTAATCACAATAGGTACTGCCAGAACAGCCAGAAGGATTCCCAAACAAATTAGTAATCTCTTTTTCCTTAATTTTCTCATACGCTTAAGATTTTCCTCTTATGTGATTTTCTCTTGTTTTACTCCTGCTTCATGTAATCAAGGAACCTTATTTTTATATTGAAAGCACTTAACATTTCCACCAGTTTGCCTGCCACTTTATAATCTAAAGCAATCGTAAACAAATTAGGAAAGAGCACCTCTTCTATTAACTCATCTTTGATTAACCATTGGACTGCAGCCTGGCTCTTTTTGTTATCAGGTCCATTGCCTTCTAAAATAATCAACAAATTAGCCCCATACTCTTTACAATATTCCACGGCCATATCGCGGTATTTTTCACTGTACAAACGTGCATCCTTTTCACCTGGAAAATGCATAAATAGAACAGTATTCATAATGCCCTTTCTATCATTTAAATAAATCCATTCTGTGTTGTCTTTTTCGTGTTACACTTCCTGTTTTATTGGTGACACTCTCAATAGTACCCAGTAAGGTGTAGGTTATGACTGGGGCTGTCCCCTAACCTTATTAATCAAACGTTATTATCCTCACCAATGTATATGTTCTTTGGAGCCACCAGATATATGTCCGGTGCAACAGACACAACCTGCAAATCCAAAGCATATGCTGCCCCAAAAATAAAATCCATAACTCTTTGCTTTTCGTTTCCATGAAGTTTCATTAAATTCATAATTACCAATTGATATATACTATGTTTGATTATTTCATACTTATCATCTACAACAGGTGTTAATACTAATACTTTGCTGTTCCTTTTATTCCGGCTATTCTGTTTTTTCTCCTTTGGATACATCCTTCTTTCTCCACTCTGGTTTACCGCACCATACTCGCTGCTCCTATATATTCATCTATATCAATCATGCACAGGCACTACATTCAGATTTTTGATTTCAAAAAGAAACTTCTTTTTTATGATTGCCGGAAACCGGGGACCAACCCAGTAAAAATACGTTTTCTCCTGGACTGTTTCCAGTTTTAAATACTCCCCTTGTATCGCCAGCTTCCGGATATCCGTTACCAGAAAAAAACGTTGGTTTACAGCAACTCCCTCTTTTTCAAATACAACCTTGTCCAAGCAGTGCCTGTGATGCCATGATACGCTGATTATCATCACTGGAATGCATAAAAGAAAACCGGTCAAAAAATAGTTTATATAAATCCATTCTTCTATCCCTGTTAACTCCGTAATCCAACCGGATATAAAAAAGCCTGACAAAATCAATAAACAGAAACATGTGGTAGATAAATATTCTTCGTGAATGACTGCACTTCTATTAAAATAGAAGACAGCCTGATACATCTCCCGTTCATTTTTCTGCAATATATTTTCTCTGTCCATACCGTATCTCCCCATGTTCCACTGACATATCCTGATTATGCTACACTTCTTCTTTATGGTCAGACATTTCCATATTGTTATCTGACTGCCTCTTGCTATCTTTCTTTTATATCTGCAGTATTTTCACATATTTATAGATGCGAAAAATGCCTGCATATCTCTTATTCCTTTTAACAATTTTCAATTATAAATTCTTATTGCCCTTGAACAGATCACTGTGTGTATCCAATATATGGGTTTCTTCCCACAGCCGTACCTTTTCATTGAACTCGAGCACACGGTGTGCCTGTACGAAAGCCATTGCTGTCATCCCGCAGATACCGCCCAGTATAAAACCTATTAACCCAACACCCAATTTTTCTGCCCCCTTTCTCTTGATGGTTTAAGTAGCTTTGTTCTTTGCGCCTAAACATAAAGTCCTCAACAACTCTGTTCTTCCACAATTCTTCAAATCATTATTTCCGGTTATATACTGATAAACCTCCGCCCACTCCTTTTGAGGATATTCCTCTTCCGGTATTTCCCTTACCACATTCAAAACAGCTATCCAGTTATATTCACAATGCATGTCCGAAAGATAATCCAGTTTTGTCTTCTGATATAAGTCATCGATCAATGCTGCCATGTCTTCCACCCCACTTATGGAAAGAATTTTTACAAATACTACCTTAATTGCGGTTATTTACTCATCTAAGGTCCAATCCATACTCCCGGAGAGTACACACAACCAGTGCAATTTCAAACTCATTAAATCCCATTTCCATTAAATTTAATTTTGAGCAAGCCGCCACCTGATACACATCATGGATGTCGTTTTTATAAAACCTATTTTTTATTGTTGCCGGCAGACACCAACAAGAAATGGATTCTGTTGTGGTATCCGGAGCCGTGTCCTGGCATTGCTGACCTTTTAAATCATATCTCTGTTTCATTTTTTCCTCTTTCATCTTGAACTCCCCCATCCGGGTTCCTGGGGGTATGTTTCCATGTGATTTATCTACAATATCCGCCTTACCTTGAATGATAAATATGCTCTCTGCATAGCCCCATTCAAGACCTGTCCACTTTCAAAATATCAA
>CATZVV010000177.1 GCA_958425285.1 uncultured Lachnoclostridium sp.
AGGAAAAAGCTGCGGACTGGAGGAAAGGGCGCCAATGTGTGGTGTGCCATATCATTCTGCAGAGGGATACATAAATCGCCTGGTAGAACGTGGTTATAAAGTTGCCATCTGCGAACAGGTAGAGGATCCGAAGGAAGCAAAAGGGCTTGTAAAGCGGGAAGTTGTTCGGATTGTTACACCTGGTACAAATTGTAATATGAGTGCTTTGGATGAGACAAAAAATAATTATTTAATGGGAGTTGTTGCAACGACGAATCTTTTTGGTATTGCTGTTGTTGATGTTACGACAGGTGATTTTGTTTTGACAGAATTAGATACGGCATCAAAGGTCCTCGATGAGATTAATAAATTTATGCCTTCTGAAATCATCTGTAATGATTCTTTTTTTATTTGTGGCATTGATACGGCTGATTTAAAGGACAGAATGGGTATATCTGTTTCATCTATGCCTCCTCATTATTTTGACGAGAATTTATGCAGTAAAAGCTTGTGTTCCCATTTTTCATCTGCAACTTTGGCAGGGCTTGGATTAGACGATTATTCGATTGGGATTGTAGCTGCCGGATGTGTGATGCAGTATTTGCAGGAAACACAGAAATGCAACTTGGCACATATTACGCATCTAATGCCCTATTCTACAAATAAATTTATGTTATTGGATCGAAGCACAAGGCGTAATTTGGAACTGGTTGAAACATTAAGAGAAAAACAAAAAAAAGGCTCACTGTTATGGGTGCTGGATAAAACAAAAACAGCTATGGGAGCCAGAGAACTTCGGAAAAATCTGGAACAACCTTTACTGGATAAAAAAGAAATTGAAAAACGGTACGATGTCATTCAGGAATTTAATGACAATATAATTAGCAGGGAGGAATGCAGAGAATACCTCAATCCAATTTATGACTTAGAACGTTTGCTTAGTAAACTCAGTTATAAAAGTGTGAATCCGAGGGATATGATTGCATTGAAGTCTTCTCTTAGTATGCTGCCACATATCCGTTTTCTGTGTAGTACATTTTCTTCTGAATTGTTTTCAGAATATTACCGACAGCTAGACCCCTTGGAAGATATTTATGATTTAATTGACCGGGCGATTGAGGAAGAGCCTTCAATTTCCCTGCGAGAGGGAGGCATTATTAAGATTGGCTATCAAAAAGAGGTAGACAGACTCCGGGCAGCAAAGACAGAGGGGAAAAAATGGCTACTTGATTTGGAAGGAAAAGAGAGGGAAGCAACTGGAATTAAAAATTTGAAAATCAAGTTTAATAAGGTGTTTGGCTATTATCTGGAAGTGACAAAGTCGTATCAGGAGCTGGTTCCTGATACATGGACGAGAAAGCAGACTTTGGCAAATGCAGAGAGATATACAACACCTGAGTTAAAAGAGTTGGAAGATATTATCTTAGGTGCTGAGGATAAGTTGTATAATCTGGAATACGCTTTGTTTTGTGAAGTCAGGGATACTATTTTTTCTCATGTGGAGAGGATTCAGCAAACGGCTAAGATAATTGCCCGGATTGATATGATGTCATCCCTTGCTTATGTGGCTGAGCGGAATCATTACGCAAGACCAACGATTAATAAAAATGGATCGATTCATATAAAAGAGGGGCGACACCCGGTTATCGAGCAGATGATAGATCATGATATGTTTGTTGCAAATGATACTTATCTGGATGAATCTTCTCATCGTGTTGTTATTATTACCGGTCCCAATATGGCAGGAAAGTCAACTTATATGAGACAGACAGCATTGATTACGTTAATGGCTCAGGTAGGCTGTTTTGTTCCTGCAAAAGAAGCGGATATTTCAATTGTTGACCGTATATTTACAAGAGTTGGTGCTTCGGATGATTTGGCTTCCGGCCAGAGTACGTTTATGGTTGAGATGACGGAAGTAGCCAATATTCTTAGAAATGCAACGAAGAACAGTTTAATTATTCTAGATGAAATCGGGAGAGGAACGAGCACTTTTGATGGTCTAAGTATTGCATGGGCTGTCGTGGAACATATTGATAATAAAAAAACACTTGGTGCAAAGACTCTTTTTGCAACACATTATCATGAGTTGACTGAGTTGGAAGGAAAGCTGGACGGGGTTCAGAACTACTGTATTGCAGTAAAGGAAAATGGCGAGGATATTGTCTTTTTAAGAAAGATTGTAAAAGGGGGAGCTGACCGCAGTTATGGCATTCAGGTTGCTAAACTGGCAGGAGTACCGGAGACTGTATTGCAAAGAGCAAAAGAAATTGCATGTGAATTGGAAGATGGTCCCGGCAATTTGGAGGCAGGAGCCGTGTCATCTTATCTAGAGCAACCCCAAAAGGAAATGGAACAATTGTCAATTTTTGATGCGGATACGGCCGGAGGAACAGAAATGGATCAGATTTTATTTGAATTACGTGACATTAATCTGGCGCATGTGACACCGCTTGATGCATTAAACATGATTTATAAATGGCAGACAAAACTACAAGATTTGTGGTGATTACAGAAATGAGGAAGCATATGATTAAATTACTGGATGCAAATACAATTGATAAGATTGCAGCGGGTGAAGTGATTGAACGTCCCATGGCAGTTGTAAAGGAACTCGTTGAAAATTCGATTGATTCTGGTGCGAGTGCAATAACAGTAGAAATAAAGAATGGAGGAATTACCTTTATCCGGATTACTGATAATGGTAGCGGAATCGACAAAGAAGACATTTCTCTTGCATTTATGCGTCATGCAACAAGTAAAATTAAGACAATCGAAGATTTGCTTACAGTAAGCAGCCTGGGCTTTCGGGGAGAGGCTTTATCAAGTATTGCTGCAGTTTCTCAAGTGGAGTGCATTACAAAAACGAGAGATTCACTGCAGGGATTTCGATATGAAATACACGGTGGAATGGAAAAAGCGAAGGAAGAAGTGGGCTGTCCTGACGGCACTACCTTTTTAGTTCGTAACTTGTTTTATAATACACCAGCCAGACAAAAATTTTTAAAATCAAAAATGACAGAGGGAAATTATGTCAGTGAATTGATGGAAAGATTTTCCTTATCTCATCCTGAAATTAGTTTTAAGTATATTACAGACGGAAGAGTGAAACTCCAGACATCCGGAAATTGTAATTGTAAAAATATTATTTATTATATATATGGTCTGGACATTACAAAAGCATTACTTGAAGTAGATGTAAACCGATATGATATGAGGGTAAGTGGTTTTGTTGCAAAACCGGAGGTGTCACGTGGAAACCGTGCTTTTATGAATTATTTTATTAATGGCAGGTATATAAAAAGTCCGATTATTTCACATGCGATTGAAGAAGCATATAAAGGTTATACAATGAATCATAGATACCCATTTACTGTGTTATTTCTTGAAATAGACAGTCAATTAATTGATGTAAATGTTCATCCTTCTAAGATGGAGGTTCGGTTTCAGAATCAGGAAGAGGTATATCAGTTGTTTTTGGAAACGATTCGTGAAGCGTTAAAACAGGGCAGTCTGATTCCGGAAGTATCATTTGAAACAGAGCTAAAATCCGCAAAGCAGGAAGTCACCAAAAGAATGCCACAGCTTCTCGAGAAGGATTATATTCCGGAACCGTTTGAAACTGAAAGGAGAAAGGAAGAATTTGCTTTAAAAGCATTTGAGATTCCGGCAGAAGTTGTTCGGGAAAGGGATTCCTTTCGATTTGAGCAAGTAAGTTTTCAAACAGATGAAGTCCGGCCAAAAGAAAATCAAATTCATTTTCGTATTATAGGACAGATATTTGCAACCTATTGGATGATAGAGTATAATGAAGAACTGCTGATTATTGACCAGCATGCTGCACATGAAAAAGTGCTATATGAAAAATTGATGAAATCATTCGTGAACATGATGTTCCTTCACAAGCGTTGGCAGTCCCTATTATAGTTACTCTTTCTGAGAGGGAAAGAGAGGTGTTGCTAGGACAAAAAGAGATGTTATCTTCACTTGGATTTGAGGTTTCTCATTTTGGGGGAAAGGAATATGCAATTGAGAGTGTGCCTTCTGATTTTTTGAAACTGGCAACCAAGGAACTTTTTATTGATTTATTGGATTGTATGTTGGAACCGCAAAAGGGAACATCAGATATGATATTAGAAAAATGTGCGTCTATGGCATGTAAAGCGGCAGTGAAGGGAAATCAAACATTTTCTCTAATGGAAGCGGAAAGTTTGATTCAGCAAATGCTTACGTTAGAAAATCCATATCATTGCCCTCACGGAAGACCAACGACAATTACAATGACAAAAAAAGAGTTTGAAAGGAAGTTTAAGCGAATTGTTTAGAGAGGAATGGATAAAATGAATCGACCGCTAATTGTCTTAACAGGACCTACTGCAGTAGGAAAAACAAGTCTTTCGATCCGTTTGGCTAAGTCGGTGAATGGAGAGATTATTTCGGCTGACTCAATGCAGGTTTACCGGGGAATGGATATTGGTACTGCAAAAATCAAAAAGGGAGAAATGCAGGGGGTACGGCATTTTCTGATTGATGAATATGAGCCGGATGATAGCTTTATTGTAATGG
>CATZVV010000178.1 GCA_958425285.1 uncultured Lachnoclostridium sp.
AATATAAATATGATACGGTTGCCTCGAAAGTTCTTGGCTTTACAGGAGGCGATAATCAGGGCATTATTGGTCTTGAGGTTTCATACGATAAATACCTGCAAGGAACAGATGGTGCCATTCTTACTATGACCACGGCGCATGGCACGGAAATTGAAAATGGTGCAGAAGACCGCAAGGAACCTGTGGCAGGCTGGAATCTTACAACAAGCCTGGATTTGAAAATACAAGAATATGCAGCACAGACAGCAGAGGTCATTGCAACAGAAAAAGGTGCCAAAAGTGTAGAAATTATCGTTATGAATCCGAATAATGGTGAAATATATGCGATGGTTGACTGGCCTGAATTTAATCTCAATCATCCGTATCAGTTACCGGAAACGGTAAATACCTCAGGTATGAGTGAGAAGGAAAAAATGAATGCTCTTAATAATATGTGGCGCAATCTTTGTGTTAGCGATACATATGAGCCTGGATCTACCTTTAAAATTCTTACCATGGCTGCTGCTTTGGAAAAGGGTGTTGTAAAAATGACAGATCAATTTAGCTGCCCTGGATTTGCTGTAGTAGAGGATCGCCGGATTCGTTGTCACAAGGTAGGAGGGCATGGTTCTGAAACATTTCTTCAAGGAGTAATGAATTCGTGTAACCCAGTATTTATTAATGTGGGGGCTCGGGTTGGGGTGGATGGTATGTTTGAAATGCTTGGTCAGTTTGGCACCTTGGAGAAAACGGGGATTGATTTACCGGGTGAGGCCGGTACCATTATGCACAAAAAGAAAAATGTGGGGGCGGTAGAATTGGCTACTATTTCTTTTGGGCAGTCATTTCAGCTTTCTCCGGTCCGCTTGCTAGCCAGTGTGAGTGCCATTATAAATGGGGGACATACGATTGTACCGCATTTTGGAGTCAGTGCGGTTTCTTCGGATGGTACGAGAATTAAAAAATTTTCTTATCCGAGTAAAGATGGCGTGGTTTCCGAAAATACTTCTCAGCTGGTAAAAGAGGCCCTTGGAAAAGTTGTTTCGGAAGGAACCGGAAAAAATGCAGCGGCTGAGGGATATTCGGTAGGTGCCAAGACGGGAACTTCAGAGAAGCTGCCCCGTGGAAATGGAAAGTATATTGCCTCCTGCATTGGATTTGCTCCATCGGATAACCCACAGGTGATAGCCATTGTCCGAATCGATGAACCAGTAGGATTATATTATGGAGGAACAGTGGCAGCCCCTGTAATTGGAAGTTTGTATCAAAATATATTGCCATATCTTTTGGAATAGAATATAATTATGAAAGCGTAAAAATTGCTTAGGATAAGGACAGGTGAATAGAATGAACATTGATTTGAATTTAATCTTACCGGTAATTATATCGTTTGGTATTAGTGTTATACTTTGCCCGATTGTAATACCATTTTTAAGAAAATTAAAATTCGGGCAGTTTGTCCGGGATGATGGACCGCAATCGCATTTAAAGAAGGCAGGCACACCGACAATGGGTGGTTTGGTAATATTGACGAGTATTCTTGTTACATCACTTATTTATGCACCCAAATATCAGGAAATTCTTCCGGTTTTGTTTATGACACTTGGGTTTGGTCTTGTCGGATTTTTGGATGACTATATTAAAGTGGTAATGAAGCGGTCTCTTGGGTTAAAGGCCTGGCAGAAGATGGCATTGCAGATTGTGATTACCTGTATTTTTATTGTGTATTATTTAAAAGTGTTAGGACTGGGAACTACAACCCTGATTCCATTTTTAGGAACTCCGTTACAGATGCCCACCTGGTTATTCATAATATTTATATTTATTGTCGTACTTGGTACAGTAAACGGTGTAAATTTTACAGACGGGTTAGATGGATTGGCATCCGGGGTGACAGTGATTGTTGCAACCTTCTTTACTGTGGCAGCAATTGCAATACGTCCGGAATTAACTCCCATTACATGTGCAGTTGTAGGTAGTTTGCTTGGATTTTTGCTATTTAATACGTACCCGGCCAGAGTTTTCATGGGGGATACAGGATCCCTTGCACTTGGTGGTTTTGTAGCTTCAATCGCATTGATCTTACAGATTCCACTATTTATTATTATTGTTGGGTTAATCTATCTATTGGAAGTGATTTCTGTTATTTTACAGGTTGGATTTTTTAAACTCACACATGGTAAGCGTATTTTTCGAATGGCTCCGATTCATCACCATTTTGAACTTGGCGGTGCTTCCGAGACTCAAGTTGTCGTTGCATTTTGTATTATTACGGCAATCCTTTGTGTGATTGCACTGACAGCATTTTAGAAAGGACATATGAGAATGGAATGGAAAAATAAACATGTCATAATTGTTGGGCTTGGAAAGAGCGGTCTTGCCGTAGCTGAACTGTTGAAAAAAAGTGGAGCTAAGATTTGCTTTTATGACGGAAATAAAGAAGCTGATATAAGTAATCTTATAGACCCGGTATATTTAGGAAGAATGCCGGAAGATCTGATCAAACATTCAGATCTTGCTGTATTTAGTCCGGGTGTACCATTGGATATTCCCTTTGCAGATCTGCTTCGCAAAAAAAAGGTTTCAATTTCAGGAGAAATTGAAGTGTCTTATTCCTTTGAGAAGGGAACGCTTGTCGGTATTACAGGGACAAATGGAAAAACGACAACAACAACGCTTGTTGGAGAGATTTTAAAGGCTTACAATGAGAATACATTTGTAGTTGGAAATATAGGAACTCCTTATGCAAAATTGGTGAATAATAGCTCAGAGGATTCTGTAACGGTTGCAGAAATCAGTAGTTTTCAGTTGGAAACAGTAAAAGAATTTCACCCGGCAGTAAGTGCTATTTTGAATATTACTCCGGATCATTTGAACCGCCATAAAACAATGGAAAACTATATTCGAACAAAATGTGATATTACGAAAAATCAGACAAGAGAAGATGTCTGTGTCTTGAATTATGAGGATGATGAACTGCGCAGGCGGTCACGGGATATGTCTTGTCAGATCGCTTGGTTTAGCAGCAAACAGAAAGTAGAGCATGGTGTTTATCTGGATCAGGAAAGAAATCTGGTATATGCGGATCAGAACGAAATTATATGTAATGTTAGTGAATGCCAGTTGTTGGGAATTCACAATTATGAAAATTATATGGCAGCAATTTGTATTGCAATTCATTTACATGTTCCTATGGAAGTTATCCGTCGTGTTGTAATGGAGTTTCGTGGTGTAGAGCATAGAGTAGAATTTGTTGCGAATAAGAATGGCGTAAATTATTACAATGATTCAAAAGGCACCAATACAGATGCAGCAATTAAGGGGATTCAGTCAATGAATCGGAAAACAGTGCTGATTGGCGGAGGGTATGATAAAAAAGCTGACTTCACAGAGTGGATTGAATCATTTGACGGAAAAGTTTCTTATTTGGTTTTGTTGGGAGAAACGAAGAATCAAATTGCAGAAACAGCAGAAAATTGTGGTTTTCACTCAATTGTGATGGTGGAGGACCTGAAAGAAGCAGTAGAAAGGGCATCAAAGCTTGCCAAAGAGGGAGAATCAGTTTTACTTTCTCCAGCGTGTGCCAGCTGGGACATGTTTGATTCTTATGAACAGCGTGGAGATTTGTTTAAACAATATGTAAACGATTTGGAGTGAGGACTGCGTGGGGAAGACGAAAAAGAAAGAAGTAATAGAGAGTCCGTTGGATGTTGGACTGTTAATGATTACGCTATGCCTGATTGCATTTGGACTGTTGATGATTTATAGTACCAGTTCTTATACGTCACAGGTGCGTTATGGAGACTCGATGTACTTTTTAAAAAAGCAAATATTTGGTGTTGCAGTCGGCTTGGCGGCTATGTTTGTCGTTATGAAGATCCATTATAAGCTATATTTGAATCGTCTTCCGTTGATTCGGATTCGTTTCGTAACATTTATTTATTGGATAGCGGTAACATTGCAGATTATGGTTCTCATTGTTGGTGAGGAGTTTAATGGGGCAAAACGCTGGCTCAGAATCGGAGGATTGTCTCTGCAGCCTTCTGAAATTACAAAGATTGCCGTTATTCTTATTGCCGCCTATTACATACAGAAAAATCCTACGGTTTTGAGCAAATTTCGGGGGCTGGTCCGTGTTATAATACCGATAGGCTTTTTATTGGCTCTTGTTATTGTAGAAAATTTAAGTACGGCGATTGTTATTGGTATGATTGCAATTGGGATGTGTTTTATTGCTGCAAAAAATAAGAAGCTCTATATTGTACTTATTTTAGCAGCAATAGGAGGAGCCGCACTTTTTATTGTCCTTGGTGACGGATTTCGTATGACGAGAATCCGTGTGTGGATGGATATTGAAAATGAGCCGCTTGGCTATCAGATTTTGCAGGGTTTATATGCCATTGCTTCTGGCGGGGTATTTGGTACTGGTCTGGGAGAGAGTATGCAAAAGCTCGGATTTATACCGGAGTCCCATAATGATATGATTTTTTCAATTGTATGTGAGGAACTGGGAATTGTAGGTGCGGGAATCGTCCTTCTTATGTTTGGTATTATGATATGGCGT
>CATZVV010000179.1 GCA_958425285.1 uncultured Lachnoclostridium sp.
TATTCGTATCTTTGACTGCCTGAATGATCTTCGGAATCTTGAAACCGCAGTAAAGGCTGCGAATAAAGAAAAGGGACATGCACAGATTGCATTATCTTATACATTGGGTGATGCTTATACAATGGATTATTGGATGAAGACAGCAAAGCAGATTGAAGAAATGGGTGCAGACTCTATTTGTATTAAGGATATGGCTGGTTTGCTTGTCCCTTATGAGGCAACCAAATTGGTTGAGGCTCTTAAAAGTGCAACAAAGCTCCCAATTCAACTTCATACACATTATACATCAGGTGTGGCTTCCATGACATATATGAAGGCTGTAGAAGCAGGCTGTGATGTTATTGATACGGCCATGAGTCCATTTGCAATGGGAACAAGCCAGCCTGCAACAGAGGTTATGGCTGAAACTTTCCGCGGTACACAATATGATCCGGAGTTTGATCAGGATTTATTGGCAGAAATTGCAGATTATTTCCGTCCGATTCAGGAGGAAGCACTGGCCTCTGGGCTATTAAATCCAAAAGTAATGGGTGTTAATATTAAAACTCTTATGTATCAGGTTCCTGGCGGTATGCTTTCGAATCTGGTATCCCAGTTGAAGGAACAAAAGGCAGAGGATAAGTATTATGATGTATTGAAAGAAATTCCTCGTGTTCGTAAAGATTTTGGTGAGCCGCCACTGGTTACTCCGTCCAGTCAGATTGTAGGTACACAGGCTGTATTAAATGTAATTGCTGGTGAACGCTATAAGATGATAACGAAAGAGAGTAAAGCCCTTCTTGCTGGTGAGTATGGTCAGACAGTAAAGCCATTTAATAAAGACGTACAGAAAAAGGCAATTGGAGATAAGAAACCAATTACATGCCGTCCGGCAGATTTGCTTGAACCAGAGCTTGATAAATTGGAAGCGGAGATGTCGCAGTGGAAAGAACAGGATGAAGATGTGTTATCCTATGCGTTGTTCCCACAGGTTGCTACTGACTTTTTTAAATACAGAGAAGCACAGAAAACAAAAGTCGATGCAACTTTAGCAGATAAAGAGAATCAGATTTATCCAGTTTAAAATTGCACAATGTTTACTTGAAAAGGGTGTCCCCGATAGCGGGACCCCTTTTCCTGTTTGAGGAATATTTTATTGATTGACTTTTTATTTTATGCTATATTTTTATTAGTGAAATGAATGGCAGGGGGGAAACAAGAGCGACCATTCGGATACAAAAGGGGGCTGTATGTTTATGAATGATTTAATGAGAGTATGCGAGGAATGCCTGAATGAGAATTTGATCCAGATGATAATTAGTAACCGCAGAAAAAGTGGCATGATTCGAAAAGTAACAGTGAAGCCATGTTTGATTGCAAAACAAGTTTGCTTTCAGTTTGCCATTTATGATGAGAAGCAAGTAAAGCATAAAAATTTGGATGCTGCAAAGTCGTTAGAAGAAATACAAGAGTATATGGAAAAAGAGTTTAAACAGATTGAGATTGTCACTCAGATAGAACGAATTACAGCTTTAGTAAGTAAAAAAGGGAAGGCAACGATTAAAAGAAAAAGTCAAAGCGGCGAGCAAGATAGAGTTGTTAATTTGTCACATAACAGAGAGAAGCAATACCTTTTAAAGGAGGGAACTCCAGTTCCTTTTCTGATTGATCTGGGAGTGCAGACGAAAGATGGCAGGGTATCCGCTAAAATGTATCATAAATTCAGGCAAATCAATCGTTTCTTGGAATTGATTCAGGATGTTTTGCCGGCATTGGATAAAGAAAAAGACATAACAATTTTGGATTTTGGTTGCGGAAAATCTTATTTGACATTTGCCATGTATTATTTTTTTCATGAGTTGAAGGGATACCAAGTTAAGATGATTGGTCTGGATTTGAAAAAAGAGGTAATAGAACGTTGCAACCAGCTTTGCGCTCAGTATGGCTATGAAAATCTAGAGTTTTTGGTTGGTGATATAAAATCTTATGATGGCTGTCAGAATGTTGATATGGTAGTGACTCTTCATGCCTGTGATACAGCGACTGATTATGCTCTTGCAAAAGCAGTTGAATGGAATGCAAAAGTTATTTTATCTGTTCCATGCTGTCAGCATGAAGCCAATTTGCAAATTAAGAATGAGCAATTGAATTCTATTTTAAAATATGGAATTCTAAAGGAGCGTATTTCTGCATTAATTACAGATGGAATCAGAGCTAATGTATTGGAGCAATATGGATATGAGACCCAGGTGCTGGAGTTTATTGACTTGTCGCACACACCAAAAAATCTAATGATTCGTGCAATACGCAAAGAGGAAAAGAAATCATATGCAAATGAGGTAGAGAATATTCAGAAAGAGTTGCATTTAGATTTAACCCTGCCGCGTCTTTTGAAAAAAGAGAAATATTTTACCCCTTGACAAATTGTATAAATAAACGTATACTACCAAGTGTAAAGAAAAAAACTTTACAGGTGGTGGCATATGGAGGAAATTAGAGAGCAGCCGGAAGAATTAAAAAGGCGTGTTCATTTGTCTTATTGTTATGATTTTTATGGTTCACTTTTAAAGGTACATAATCGTGAAATCTTTGAAGATTATGTTTTGAATGATATGTCATTGGGCGAAATTGCTGTAGAGCGGGGAATTACCCGTCAGGGTATATATGATATTGTGAAGAGGTGCAGCAGACGCTTGGAGGAATATGAGGAAAAGCTGAAGCTGGTTGAAAAATTTCGGCAAACGAAGGAACGTTTAAAGGAAATTGAGGAAATTGCAAAGCAGGAGGATTCTCTGGCGGCGCAAAAGATTGTAACATTAGCAGAAGAGATTTATGACATGTTATAAGGAGGAGTTTTATGGCATTTGATAGTTTGTCCGAAAAACTTCAGAATGTTTTTAAGGGGTTGCGGAGTAAAGGTCGTCTGAGCGAGGCAGATATAAAAACAGCCTTGAAAGAAGTCAAAATGGCTCTGTTAGAAGCAGACGTCAATTTCCGTGTCGTTAAAAGCTTTACAAAGACTGTACAGGAACGGGCTTTGGGACAGGATGTATTAAACAGTCTGACTCCAGGGCAAATGGTAATTAAGTTTGTAAATGAAGAACTTGTTCGGATGATGGGTTCTGAAACGACAGAAATTACACTTAGACCGGGAAATGAGATTACGGTTATTATGATGTGTGGTTTGCAAGGTGCAGGTAAAACTACAACTGCTGCTAAGCTGGCAGGAAAGTTTAAGGAAAAAGGAAAGCACCCTTTGCTTGCTGCATTAGATATTTATCGGCCAGCAGCAATTGAGCAGCTGCAGATTAATGGTGAGAAGCAGGGAGTGCCTGTTTTCTCGATGGGGACGGGTCATAATCCGGCAGATATTGCAAAAGCAGCAGTTGCTCATGCAAAGGCAAATGGAAATAATATTGTATTTTTGGATACGGCGGGAAGACTTCACATTGATGAGGACATGATGCAGGAGCTTGAAGAAGTTAAGAATTCGGTTACAGTACATCAGACCATTCTTGTTGTGGACTCTATGACTGGACAGGATGCTGTAAACGTAGCAAGTACTTTTGATGAAAAGTTAAATATAGATGGTGTTATACTTACCAAATTGGATGGTGATACAAGAGGTGGTGCAGCGCTTTCCATTCGCGCAGTAACCGGGAAGCCGATTCTTTATGTTGGTATGGGAGAAAAGCTTTCTGACTTGGAGCAGTTTTATCCTGATCGCATGGCATCCCGAATACTTGGTATGGGAGATGTGTTAACCTTAATTGAAAAAGCGGAAGCACAGATTGATGAAGAGAAAGCAAAAGAGATGGAACGAAAGTTCCGAAAGGCAGAGTTGGATTTCAATGACTTTTTGGAACAGATGCAGCAGATGAAAAAAATGGGTGGTTTGTCGAGTATTATGAGTATGCTGCCAGGTGTTAATTTGCCGGATGGTGCGGAAATTGATGATGATGCGCTAAAGGGTACAGAAGCAATTATCTATTCAATGACAAAGGAAGAGAGAAGTAACCCGGCTATTATTAATCCATCTAGAAAAAGGAGGATCGCAGCCGGTGCAGGAGTGGACATCAGTGAAGTAAATCGACTGATTAAGCAATTTGAGCAGAGTCGAAAGATGATGAAGCAGATGTCTGGAATGATGTCTGGAAAAGGAGCACGTAAAGGGCGGTTTAAATTTCCTTTTGGAATGTAAATTGTCTGGTGTGACAAGGCGGAGTATAAATACCGCTTAAAACGGTTTTCAAAGCATACATGTTGCTTTTGAAATAGAATTATATTTTAAGGAGGTGAAACAACAATGGCAGTAAAAATCAGATTAAAGAGATTAGGTCAGAAAAAAGCGCCTTTCTATAGAATCGTAGTTGCAGACTCAAGATCTCCACGTGATGGAAGACTGATTGAGGAAATTGGTACTTATGATCCAAATCAGGAGCCATGTGTCGTTAAAGTAGATGAGGAATCTGCTAAAAAATGGCTGGCAAATGGTGCACAGCCTACAGATACTGTTGCTCGATTATTTAAGCAGGCTGGTATTTCTAAATAATACCACA
>CATZVV010000180.1 GCA_958425285.1 uncultured Lachnoclostridium sp.
ATTCATACGTATACTGTTCAAACACCTGATTGTCACTGCTCTTAGCATACTGAATTTGCCGTACTCTGTCAACCGCATCATACTGATAAGTTTTGATGAGCCAGGAGTCCGTTTTTCCATTGGCAAAAGAAAGGTTTTCACGGATTTCGCGAACACTTCCCCTGCCATTATATGCATAGGTTCGCAATGTCCGCTTTGCCGTTTCTCCTTTTTTTACTGCCTTTACCGCCACAAGCTGCTGCTTCGTATTATATTCCAGGTATTCTCCTGTAATCCCATCTTGATTGTCGGGATACGTCACTTCAATTAGGTTATTTTTCTCATCGTAGCGGTACGTTGTCAGGGCGGACTGGATCTGCTCTTCCGTCGGATTCAGATTTTGCATGATCTGCCCTTCCGATACAAGCAGTCCTTTTTGATTGTACTGATAAAAGGTAATGCAGGAAGGCGTCATCACTCCCTCTTCCCGCTTGTAATCCTTCATCCGAATGACATGTCCTCTGTCGTCATACTCATAAAAAGTATCTGACACCTTTGTGCCGGAAGCGTTAAAGCCCTCTTCCCGAATACACTGCTGTTTCTCGTCATACGTATAGACGAGATAACTTCCATTGCCATTGATCTGTCTGGTCTGATTTCCAACCGAATCATATTCGTAACGGGTCCTGACTGTTTCATCCCCGTCTCCGTAATCTGCGATAGAAAGCGTCTGACCCGCAGCGTTTGTAACAGTTTCACTCCTATGATTTTTTGCATCAAAGGTCTGGTCAGCAAAGCTGCCATCCTCTGTTTTCTGTGCATACAGAAATCTTCGGGAGAGACTTTTCGCACCCGGAAGGGCAATTGCACTTAATTTCTTATCTTCCGTATAAGAATAACCCGTAACGTTTCCTTCTCCGTCTGTCTCTGAAACGATATTTCCCAGTTCATCATAAATAGTGGAAGTGACAATTGTATTTTGTCCAACACAAATATTTCCATGTGCATCCCATTCCGCATTTACTAACTCGGCTGTCTGATTCCCATCCGGGTCATATATGTAGGCATTCAGCATTCCTTCTACTTCATATTCGCCATGGGTAAAGGTAGTACGTGCATTTCCTCTTCCATCAAAGAGAGAATCTATACAAACTCCGGCATTCACGGAACGGACTACCTGCCCATACTCATCCGCATAAGTTTCCGACAGAATGACTCCCTGCTCATCTTTCAGAGTGGTATGAAGAACATTTTCATAATGACGGTTTGCATCGGTTCCTGTTTTTCCTGTCTGAATGGATACATTTGTGTACTCATATGTTGTGTATGTCTTTGTTGTAATGCCATCTGCTGTTTCATTTTTCTGTATCACCCGATTCATGGCATCATACACATAAGTATTTACAACTCCCTCCGGCAGAACTTCCCTGACAACACAGCCATTGGCATCATATTCCTTTTCGGTGACTTCCGTCCTTCTTCCGGTTCTCCTGCTTGTTTTAATTTCCCTGCCAAAGGAATCATATTCATGCGTGATAAAGGTATTTTCCTTTATACATTCCTCTGTTAGCACACGTCCCATGGAATCATATGTATATTTAGTCGTAACATCAATCGTACCGGCCTTGGTTGTTTCTTCTACCGGATTTCCTTCTGCATTATAGACTGACGTTGTTTTACTGCTCTCCTCCTGCTGCAGCCTGTCATCCGCTTTCGTTACATTTCCCTGATTATCGTAAGTAAACGTAGCAACTATTTCCTCGATTGCATCTGTCAGTTGGAGAACATTTCCCTTGTCATCGTAAGTAAGCTTAAGATTCAAAAGTACATCCGAACCCAGTACTTTCACAATTGAAGTTGGCAGATTCTTAGTTACTGCCCCGTTTAGTCCATATTCATAAGTAACAATAGATCCATCTGCATATTGAATTTTGTTGACATTACCATTTCTTTCGTATTCAAATGTATCACCAATGTTTTTAGAAAAATCCTTAACAACGCCGTCTACCAGCTTTTGATAAGAAACAAACTGCATGGAACCGGTCATTTTGTGACCTGTATACTCATAACTGTCCATTGGACGGCTGCCTGTATTTGACTTACTGTTCAGTATCTGCAGATATCCATCCCCATTATATGTGCCACAACTAACACCTAGTTCCCCATTGTCCGGTGTCCTTTTATAGCAGCTGCTTTGCAATGCAGCATCATATGTCATCTGCAGATACGTTCCATCCGGATAGGTACACTTACTAACTTTTCCATCTGCATATGTCAACTGATAAGCATTATCGCCTTTCGCATCATAGATCTTGCTCAATTTACCATTTTGATACTCATAGCGGTATGTGACTTCGCCCTTATCTCCTTCTCCTATACATTTCACTTCCGTTAACCGGTCATTTTCATAGCTGTATGTCAGGGAAGCTCCATTTGATAATGTCAGTTTATGAAGCAGTGCCTTACCATTCTCCCCAATTTCATAGGAGAAAAGAACTTCCCGGTTCAGCTGCCCGGCTGTATCTTTTGCACTGCTGTGTGTTATGATTTTATCCACAAACCGTTCATTGATATCATATAAAATTTCCAGCCACGAACCATTTGCTTCTTCAGCCTTGATGAGCCTTCCGTTTTTATTAAAATGATATTTTGTCCCATCCTTGAAAATCTGCTGGTACGTAACAATACCATTTGCTGCGTCCTTTTGAAGATAACTGTCCTCATCCTTTTCACAACAATACTGATTATTCTCTTTTGCCTCATAAGTAAAACCGGAACCATCCCCACTTTCTAAAATCACCTTTCCATCTGCCTCATAAACCCTCATTTCATACCATGAGGTCCAGCCGGCTCCTAATACACCTCTCGTCCCTTTCAGGCTATTATAAGAACGTGTCAGGTCAAAGGATAAATTGCCACATGGCAGACTGGCATCTGTTTGCTGATAGAAGAAATTTCCCTGACTCCTTTCTATCTTTCCTGACCCATTCGGCGTATTAAAATCCACATATCCATAATTTTCTTCTTCACCAAGTCTTTTGACCATTTCCTGTGCAGGTGCCGTCGTAGACGAAACGGTCACATATGGACTTGTTCCCATAACAACCCCTGTTGGCAGTACCTTTTTTGCACAAATTTTATAATAATATGTGCCAGATTCTTCCCGTCTCGAAATGAAAGCCCGGTTTCCCTTAATGTTTCTTCCAACCAGACAGTCTTCCGAAGGCGTAAAATCCGCTGTTCTACCCGAATATACAAAATAAGCAATATCAAAAGGAAGAGCCAAATCATACGCCTTGTCCCAGAAAATTTCAGTGCTTCCGTCTGCACATTCCTGTACTGAAACATTTTGTGGAAAATAATCATTGGCAGTAACGCTCATATTTACATAGTGATAATTAAAGCATTTTGATGCATGATTCCCAGCCTTATCCTCTGCCGTCATTCGAATAGAGTAAATCCCTGTGTCCGTGAACCAGTCCGCAGGCAGTTGTATACTTCCACTTGGCTGATTTGTGCGAAGCAGGTGACTGGTTCCATCAATAGATACTTTTATCTGACTGAGTGTACTATCTTCAACCGAATAATCCAGCCTCGGAATGTCCGTCAAATATGTACGTCCGTCTGATGTCGGAATCAACGTTGCATTTACAATTGGCAATACGGCATCGTAATAATAATCTAAACTTACTTCATTACTGATATTGCCGGCTAAATCAATGGCACGCACTTTTACATTTTTCACACCGGCTCCGCCCTTATAAAAGGATTCTGGCAGTGTTACCCTTCCCTCAGCAGCACAATATGCAAATGTGTTATAACTTCCCCCATTCATACTATATTGAATCTGATAAAGATTTGAATCATTTGCCCTATAATTCAACGTAATATCTGACTGATTGCTATGCTTAGCAAGGGATGTAGCAACAGATAAATCAGCACTCAACGTTGGCTTTTCATTATCGTAGTAATAACTTTCACTCACCGTCTCACTAATATTTCCAGATGTATCTCTGACACGAAATTTAAATACATTTGTACCCTGTTTCATTTGAGTTACTGGAACTGTATATTGACCTTTTAACGTATTCCCAATTTCATAGTATGCCCCGCCATTCGCCTGCATTTCAATGGATTCTAAATGCTGTTCAGTAATTCCACTCCATGAAATGGTTGAAACTTCCGATGAATAGTTGCGTATACTTGTAGAGTTATCTGTAAACTGAAAACAATTGTCAATTTTCGGTTTCGTTAGATCCAAGTGTAAAATCTGGCTGCTTTCCGCTCCGATTGCAGAATAACGATCCATTCCCCTTATACTAATCTGATAACATCCCTCCGGCCACGTACTGGTATCGATCGCTGCGCTTCCATTTTCTCCGGTTCCTATCACGGTATTAGAGGAATACGGAATGTATGTCCCGATTGTGCTCTTTGTTGTGTCATTATACTTCTCAACTTTATATTGCACATAGGAGAGAGCCGGTGACTTCACTCCTGTATGCTTTCCGGAGCTATTCTCCCGTAATGAGAGTCCTGCCAGCTTTTGTATCTG
>CATZVV010000181.1 GCA_958425285.1 uncultured Lachnoclostridium sp.
CAGATATCAATAAGGACGAGATGTATTCTTATATGCTTTCCATTATTCAACTGGGTACGACTGAAATTAATCAAATGCAAGTACCTGTTGAGGGAATGTTTACGGGACAGCTGATTAACGGACAGGAACAGTTAGTGCCGGATATTCCTGCAAATAAAGCAGAGATGCAAAAATTTATTTTTGAAAGTAATAGTAAATAAATGAATTCGCCTCATGTCTGTCTTGACAAGGCAGACAAGGCTTGCTACAATGACAGTTAAGGTTTTTATATCGGTGAAAAGGAGGGAAAATCATGCGAAGAATGGTTTTGTCGATACTAGTAGAAAATACAGCAGGAGTTTTAAGCAGAGTCGCAGGTCTTTTCAGCCGGCGTGGATATAATATTGATAGTCTGACCGTAGGCGTAACAGAAAACCCAAAGTATTCAAGAATGACTGTTGCAGTGAACGGTGATGACAGTATTTTAGAACAGATTGAAAAACAGCTTGCTAAATTAGAAGATGTTATTGAAATTAAAGAATTAGGTGCCGATTCATCTGTATGCCGTGAACTGATTTTGGTAAAGGTGGAAGCGGCACCGGAAACCAGACCGGCAATCAACGCAATTGTAGAAATTTTTCGTGCGAAGATTGTCGATGTGGCAAGCAATTCAATGATGATAGAACTGACAGGAAATCAGGCAAAGCTTGATGCATTTACAAAGTTGTTAGACGGTTATGAAATTAAGGAATTAGTGCGCACCGGAATTACAGGCTTAACACGAGGTTTCTTAGATGATACCGACTACATAAATTAATTTACCAAAATTCATTAATGAAAGTGGAGGAAATAAAAATGGCAAAGATTTTTTATCAGGAAGATTGCAACTTATCTCTTTTAGATGGTAAGACAATCGCAGTGATCGGTTATGGCAGCCAGGGTCATGCACATGCATTAAATGCAAAAGAGTCCGGAGCAAACGTAATTATTGGTTTGTATGAAGGAAGTAAATCATGGGCAAAGGCTGAAAAGCAGGGATTTGAAGTATTTACAGCTGCTGAGGCTGCAAAAAAAGCTGATATCATCATGATTCTGATTAATGATGAGTTGCAGGCTAAATTATACAAAGAGTCCATTGAGCCAAACTTAGAGCCAGGAAATATGTTGATGTTTGCTCATGGTTTTAATATTCACTTTGGACAGATTGTACCTCCAAAAGATGTTGATGTTACAATGATTGCACCAAAAGGTCCGGGACATACGGTAAGAAGTGAATACCAGGCTGGAAAAGGTGTACCTTGCTTAATTGCTGTTGAGCAGGATGCAACAGGAAAAGCTCAGGAAATCGCACTTGCTTATGCACTTGCAATTGGTGGAGCAAGAGCTGGTGTTCTTGAGACGACATTCCGTACAGAAACAGAAACAGACCTCTTTGGTGAGCAGGCAGTACTTTGTGGTGGTGTTTGTGCGTTAATGCAGGCTGGTTATGAGACTTTGGTAGAAGCAGGATATGATCCAAGAAATGCATACTTTGAGTGTATCCATGAGATGAAACTGATTGTAGACTTGATATATCAGAGTGGTTTTGCAGGAATGAGATATTCCATTTCCAATACGGCTGAATATGGTGACTATATTACAGGACCAAAAATTATTACAGAAGATACAAAAAAAGCAATGAAAAAAATCCTTTCTGATATTCAGGATGGTTCTTTTGCAAAAGACTTCCTGCTCGATATGTCTGAAGCAGGCGGACAGGCTCATTTCAAAGCAATGCGTAAACTTGCTTCTGAGCATCCATCAGAAATTGTTGGAGAAGATATTCGTAAGCTGTACAGCTGGAATAACGAAGAGGATAAGTTCATCAATAACTAACAATTTATGTACAATAAATGATACAGTTGCCCGATTAGGTGAAATCTTAATCGGGCAGTTTTAAACTTATAGGAAGAATTTAACGATAAAACAAAAGCACAGCAGGAGAGTTTCACATGGTTAAGTTAATTGTAACAGATGTAGATGGTACTTTGGTTCCAGATGGCGGAGATTCAAGTCATTTAAATAAAAAATATTACGAGATTATAAAGAGGTTAAATGCGCTAGGTGTAACATTTGCTGTTGCGAGCGGCAGACAATATTCCAGTGTAAAGAGATTATTTGCTCCTATATCGGAGAGTATTTACTGTATTTCAGAGGGTGGCGGACTTGTATTTAAAGATGGAGAGATGCTTTATTCACAGACAATGAAAAAAAAGATAGTAGAAAATATCATAACAGATATAAAAAAGCTTCCGCTTTGCGATGCAATGATAAGTGGTATAAAAAAAGTTTACGTTGAAAATGAAAATTCAAAGCTTTATCGTTGGATGAAGGATTGTTATAAATATGATATAGAAGCTGTTGGGGATTTGACAGCACCGATTGACGATGAGATTGTGAAGGTCTCTTTGTTTCATCCGGAAAATCAAGCAGAAGAAGTAGCGAAGGGTTGGTTTACAGATAAATGGAGTCAGTATGTACAAGTGTCGGTAGCAGGTATTCAATGGGTTGATTTAGTAGAAAAGAGTACGAATAAAGGGACAGCGGTACAGTTTTTGCAGCAAAGATTTGGAATTCATCCGGAAGAAACAGTAGTTTTTGGCGATAATATGAACGATGTGCCGATGTTTGGAAAAGCTGGTGTGAGTTTTGCTGTAAAAAATGCAAGAGAAGAGGTTCGTAAAAAAGCAGCTTTTGTTTGTGACAGTTATAGAAAAGACGGTGTTTATGAGCAGCTAGAGCAAATTGAAGCATCAATTCGCAAAAAAATGAATATTGGCAGACGTTAAAAAAATACGGAGGTAAAAAGTTATGGATAATTTTAGTTTTTATGCACCAACTTACTTTGAGTTTGGAAAGAAAACAGAAGAGAAAGCAGGTGAGTTGATCCGACGTTTTGGTGGAAGCAAGGTATTGCTTCATTATGGCGGTGGGTCAATCAAAAAAAGCGGTTTATATGATAAAGTAGTGCAGGTTTTGAAAGATAGTGGTCTTTCATTTGTTGAACTGGGAGGGGTAAAACCTAATCCGAGAAGTGGTCTTGTTTATGAGGGAATTGAACTTTGCCGGAGAGAAAATGTAGACTTTATTTTAGCAGTGGGTGGGGGAAGTACGATTGATTCTGCCAAAGCGATTGCTGCTGGTGTGCCGTATGCAGGTGATTTTTGGGATTTTCATGAGGGAAAAGCAATCGAGGCTGCATTGCCGGTGGGAACGATTCTGACAATTGCGGCAGCAGGAAGTGAGGGTTCTCCAAACTGTGTAATTACAAATGAAGCAAAGTTGTTAAAGCGTGGTTCGCGGTCGGATTTACTGCGGCCTAAATTTTCAATTTTGAATCCTGAACTGACCTGTACACTTCCACCATATCAGACGGCGGCAGGTGCAACAGACATTATGATTCATGTTATTGAGCGTTATTTTACGACTACAGAAAATGTTGGTGTTACGGATCACCTGTGTGAAGCACTGCTTCGTACAATAATTGAGGAAGCACCAAAGGTTATTGAGAATCCGAATAATTATGATGCACGCGCCAACATTATGTGGGCAGGTATGCTTGCACACAATAATGTTTGTGGAGTAGGAAGAAGTCAGGATTGGGGAAGTCATGGGCTGGAGCATGAAATTTCTGCTTTTTATGATATTGCACATGGCGCCGGTTTGGCGGTAATTGCACCTGCATGGATGCGGTTTTTATTGAAACGAAAACCAGAGCGTCTTGTTTTATTTGCTGAAAATGTATGGGAAATTGGTACGAAGAATAATGAAAAAGAAAAGGATAGTACCCTGCAGGAAATTGCATTGAAGGGAATTGAGTCTTTTGAAGCATTCCTTAAAGAAATTGGCATGCCACTTTCTTTTGATGAGCTTGGTGTGCCTGAAGCGGATATTGATAAAATGGTAGAAAGCATTCATAATTCGAGAGGTACATTAGGTGTTTATGTCAAAATGGGTACAGATGAAATGAAGGAAGTTTATGAGATAGCCAAAAAATAAAAATTACATGGAAATGAGGACATATGAATCAGGAAATTTTTTTAAAGCAACTGAACTTGCTCGTTGATTATGCTAGAACAAAGGAAAATAAATTGCAAAAGCAGGAGGTAAATGATTATTTCAGTGAGATGAAGCTGAACGAAGAACAGTTAAAATTGGTTTATGAGTATCTTGCTGAATATCATGTAGAAGTGAAGGGGACATCTGCAAAAAAAGATGGGAAGCCGATGAGTCAGGAAGATTCTGCATATTTGCGTATATATCGTAAGGAAATTAATACCTTACCTACCAGAACAAAAGAAGAAATGGAAGATATTTATCGGCTGCTATCAGAAGGGGAGGAAAGTATTTTGCAGACAGCGATTGAAAGTCATTTGAAACGTGTTGTAACACTTGCTGCAAAGTACAAAAACCGTGGGGTTCTACTCGAAGATTTAATACAAGAAGGTAATTTAGAATTGATTTCCAGTATTCACAATCTGCTTGGAAATAACGATATAGACA
>CATZVV010000182.1 GCA_958425285.1 uncultured Lachnoclostridium sp.
GATAAAATCCTTTCTTTTGCACTGTCAATCTTCTGATTTTTTTCGGACAATTTATTTCTCAGTTTTTCGGCCTCTGCTTTTAGAACCTCTACTTCCTTTCGCTCCCGCTCCAGTGCCAATCGGTTATCTTCTAATTCTGTAATGACATCTTCAAAGCTTTTTGAATCCTCATCAATCAGTTTGCCTGCTTCTAGTATAATATCCTTAGAAAGACCAAGCTTCTTTGATATTGCAAAAGCATTACTTTTCCCGGGAACACCAATTAACAGACGGTAGGTTGGCTGTAATGTCTCTACATTAAATTCACAGGAAGCATTCTCGACTCCATCTGTAGAGAGTGCGTAGATCTTTAATTCACTATAGTGTGTTGTTGCCATTGCAGTAACCCCATGCTTTTTCAAGTCATCCAATATTGCAATGGCAAGTGCAGCACCCTCGGTTGGATCAGTTCCGGCTCCCAATTCGTCAAACAGAGCCAGTGAATTTTCATCTGCTCGTTCCAATATAGAAACAGTATTTGTCATATGAGAGGAAAAGGTACTGAGACTTTGCTCAATGCTTTGTTCATCACCGATATCTGCATATACTTCATGAAAAACGCGAAGCTTTGAATGATCAAAGGCAGGAATATGAAGTCCTGCTTGTCCCATAAGGGTAAACAGTCCTACAGTTTTAAGAGAAACTGTTTTTCCTCCGGTATTTGGCCCGGTTACAATTAAAAGCTGATAATTTTTTCCGAGAGAGACGTCAATGGGCACAACCTTTTCCCGGGGAATAAGAGGGTGCCGTCCTTTTTTTATTTCAATGATGTTTTCTTCAAAAATAGGTTCGCTTCCCTGCATCTTTTTAGACAATTTGGCTTTTGCAAAAATAAAGTCTAATTCTGCCAATAATAATACATTTTTCTCTAAATCTTTACTATGTGGTGCTGCAAGGGCACTGAGTGAGGCCAGTATTTTCTGAATTTCGTCCTGTTCTTTAATGGATAACTCTGCCAGCTCATTGTTTAATTTTACAACCGCCATTGGCTCTATAAAGTAAGTAGAGCCTGTAGAACTCTGGTCATGAATCATTCCCTGAAAGGTTGATTTGTATTCTGCTTTTACCGGCAGACAATAACGTCCATTCCGCATTGTTACAATATTCTCCCGGAGCATGGAAGCGTTAGTTTGAGAGTTCATTGTGGAATTTAATTGTTCATGTACTTTGTCACCAGTGTGTTTAATTGCACGCCGGATTCGCTTTAATTCGGAACTTGCATCGTCTGCAATTTCTTCAGGAGAAAGAATGCAACGTTTGATTTCTCGGTTCAAATCGGGCAGATGGCAAAGACTGCGAAACCGTCCGGAAAGTGCATCTCCTGACATGTTTTCGTCTTCATCTTTGGTGGAAAATTTAATTGCCCGGGCGGCAGCGTCTAATATAGAGCTGATTTCTAATAATTCGCCAATGCCAAGTACAGCTCCTTTTTCCAATGGTCTGAGACTTGGGCGAATGTCACGTACACCATGAAAATCCAGATTCCCATGACGATAGATACGCATTAGCGCATGGGATGTCTCTGTCTGCCAGGTAAAAATTTCATCCTTACGAATGGAAGGATGCAATTTTGCTGCGGTTTGCTTTCCAAGCTGGCAATCTGCTTCATGGACGAGTTGTTCAATTATTTTGTTATATTCTAATGTTTTTAAAGCCTTTTTATTCATGTTCACCATTCCTAGTTTTGTCACAATAATTCCATTAAAAATCCTTGAGTTTTAAATTTAATCTAATGCTATTTTACATGATTTCAGTTTAATTGTAAACAATGGCTTGATTTTCGTTTAAAAAGTCGGTAAAATGGGGTTACGGTTTAGCCGGATACATATACTGATAATATTTTCAGTGGAGGGAAGGATGAAGAAAATGAAGAGATTTTTGATTGGCTTTATTTGCCTTGCAGGGGCATTTTTTATAGTTATTTCAGCAGAACATAAAGGAAGTAAGGTTTATGCAGAAGATATAGTACCAACCGCCAGTCCTGCTTCTATCGAGGAAACACCGGGAGCTGTTACGGGGGGTGCCATTGAGACAACATCACCAACAGCAGATCCGGTTGAGACAGCAAAACCGGAACTGGCGCCTGTGTCTGGTGTAATGGCAAAGAAAGGAGCTAATTTAACATCTGCAACGGTCTCATGGACCTCTTATATGAATGCAATCCGTTATGAGGTTTGGGGAAAGACATTAAAGTCCGGTGAATATACTTTGCTGGGAGTTTCGGATACGGCTGCTTTTCAAGCAACAAAACTAAAAGCAGGTTGTACTTACCAGATTGTTATACATGCTATTATAGCAGGTACCAATGGGGGAGAAGAAAAGACTGCAGCCTCCGTGCCGGTTAGTGTAAAGTTGAAACCGGGGAAGGTAAAGTCCTTTAAGGCATTGCCTTTGCAGGGAAAAATTTATTTGAAATGGAGTAAAGTGAAAAATATAAGTGGTTATCAGCTACAGCGCAAGGTACATATTAAGCTGAAGGGATTCAAGGCAAAGTTTAGTCATTTAAAGAATGTAAAAGGAGCCAAGAAGACCTCTCTGAAAAATGTGATGCTTGTCAGGGGTATGAAATACAGTTACCGTATTCGTACATTTAAAAAGATAGGTAAGAAAAAAGTATATAGTGACTGGACAACAGTTAATAAGAAAAAGTGTAAATAAGCGAAACGAAGGGATTATATTAATCTGGTAAGCCGGAGAAAGAAAGGAAAAGAGAATGAATTATATTGAGACATATTGTGAGGGACAAAAGTTTGTAGGAACCTACCTTTGCAAAGAAAAGAGGGTATTGAAGACAAAGGCAGGTAAGACGTATTATTCTTTGCTTTTACAGGATAAAACCGGGACTGCGGACGCAAAGGTATGGGAGTTGACAAACGGAATTGATGATTTTGATGCCATGGATTATATTCATTGCGAAGGTCTGGTAACAAGTTTTCAGGGAAATTTGCAGATGAATCTGAACCGGATCCGCCGCAGCCAGGAGGGAGAGTATGACCCTTCTGATTATGTGCCGACGACAAAGAAAGATATTACACAGATGTATGGCACTATTTTAAAATATGTAGGCAGTGTGAAAGAGCCACATTTACAGCGTCTTCTGGAATTGTTTTTTGTTGAGGATAAAACATTTGAACAGGCTTTTAAAAGGCATTCGGCAGCGAAAAGTGTCCACCATAGTTTTATGGGGGGGTTACTTGAGCACACGCTTGCTGTCACTAATATGTGCCATTTTTTTGCGGGGCAGTATCCAATGATTAACAGAGATTTGCTTATTACGGCAGCGCTCTTCCACGATATGGGGAAACTGGAGGAGATTTCTTCCTTCCCGGAAAATGATTATACGGATGAAGGGCAGCTTTTGGGACACATTTATATGGGAACGGAGAAGGTATCGGAGATGATTGCCAAGATACCAGGTTTTCCGAAGCAGCTTGCTAATGAGTTAAAACATTGTATTTTAGCGCATCATGGAAAGTTGGAATTTGGCTCCCCGAAAGTACCAGCACTTTTAGAGGCAATGGCGCTGCATGTTGCGGATAATGCAGATGCAAAAATGCAGACTTTGACAGAAATCTTTAGTGGAGCCAATGATAATGGCTGGCTGGGTTTTAATCGGATGTTTGAAAGTAATCTCAGAAAAACTGGGGAATGGGAATAAGTGGGAGGTAATAGACTTGGGTCAGATTTTGGCATTAAAGAAAAATGATGAGTTAGAACTTACGATTGATGACTTGGGAAAAGATGGAGAGGGCATAGGTCATGTAGATGGCTATGCCCTTTTTGTGAAGGAGGCTCTTCCCGGAGAACTGGTTCGTGTTAAGGTTATGAAAACGAAAAAGGGATATGGTTTTGCACGTCTTATGGAGATTCTAAGACCCTCCTCGGCTCGCGTTCCACCGAGATGTCCAGTGGCAAGACAATGTGGGGGATGCACTTTGCAGCATCTTTCTTATGAAGCGCAGCTTATTTTTAAGGAAAAGAAGGTAATGGATTGTCTGAGCCGGATTGGTGGCATTGATTTGAATGAGGTTTGTGTTCTGCCGGTTTTAGGTATGAAAGAGCCATGGAATTATCGAAATAAGGCTCAATTTCCGGTACGCGCGGATAAGTCTGGAAATCCGGTGATTGGATTTTATGCGGGAAGAACTCATTCGATCATCCCTGTTACCGATTGCTGCATTCAGACACCTGAAATGCAGCCCATTCTGGAGTGTGTCATGAGGTTCATGCGGGAACATAAAATTTCAGCATATAATGAGGAGGCACACATCGGCCTTATCCGACATATTTTTATCCGATGTGCAAAAGCAACAGGTTAGATCATGGTATGTTTCGTTCTAAATGGAAATGAGAGGACCTTTATTCGGCAGTTTGGTACCGATTTTATAAAGGAACTTAGAGAAGCTTCTCCTTCAATTGCCAGCATTCTGGTGAATGTAAATTGTGAACGCACAAATGTGATTATGGGAAAAACAACAAGT
>CATZVV010000183.1 GCA_958425285.1 uncultured Lachnoclostridium sp.
AAGACATTTGAACTGTGAAATGGAAAAAGAATATCCACACGCTTATATCATTGCAGAAGAGTCCACAGCATGGCCGGAGGTAACGGGAAGAGTGAAAAACGGCGGACTCGGATTTTCCTATAAATGGAACATGGGTTGGATGAATGATTTTACAGAGTATATGAAATTAGATCCAATATACAAATCTTATCATTACGACCAGTTAAAATTTAGTCTCAGCTATTATTTGTCAGAGCGCTATATTCTTGTACTTTCACACGATGAAGTTGTGCATGGAAAGTGTTCCATGATAAATAAAATGCCCGGATTGTTGGGAGATAAGTATGCCGCCTTAAAGGCCGCTTATGGTTTTTTCTATGGGCATCCAGGCAAAAAACTTTTATTTATGGGGCAGGAATTCGCCCAGCTCAGGGAGTGGAGTGAAGCGAGAGAATTGGATTGGGAATTATTAAAAGAGAGTCCGCATCAGGGAGTTCAGGCATTCATACGTGATATGAACTGTCTCTACCGGGAAAAGGATGCCCTTTATTATAATGATTATGATGCTATTGGTTTTGAGTGGATGGATTGCGAGAGCTGGAAGGAAAGTACGATTGCTTTTGTACGGCGTGGCAGTACAAAAAAGCATCAGCTTTTATTTGCCATTAATTTCACTCCGGAGGAGCATAGAACATATGTAGTTAAGGTACCATGCCGGGGTACTTATACGGAAATTATCAATTCAGACTCTGCCTGTTATGGCGGGCAGGGGCGAGAAAATTTGGATTCCGTTCGAGCTGTAAAGGAGAAGAAAAGCGGAGAGTATAAAATTACGGTCTATTTACCTCCGCTGTCGGTACTTGTATTCGAGTTTGATTATATAAAATAAATGTGTTATAGATGGAGGTAAAAAATGAAAAAGCAGGCATTTAATCCCTATTTACCGTCATGGGAATATATTCCTGATGGGGAGCCTTATGTATTTGACGGAAGGGTTTATGTATATGGTTCGCATGATTACTACAATGGATATGTATTTTGTATGGGTGATTACGTTTGCTGGTCAGCACCAGTGAATGATTTGGCAAACTGGCAGTGTGAAGGGGTTATATATCCAAGAAATGAGGATCCCCTGAATAGAGACGGAAAAATGTGTTTATATGCCCCGGATGTCACAGTGGGACCGGATGGCAGATATTATTTATATTATGTACTGGATCATGTATCTATTGTATCTGTTGCTGTTTGTGATACTCCTGCCGGGAAATATAAGTTTTACGGCTATGTTCATTATGAAGATGGCACCTTATTGGGAGAGAAGGAAGGGGATGAGCCTCAATTTGATCCCGGCGTATTGACTGAGGGTGATAAGACATATTTGTATACTGGATTTTGCGGAAAGGGTGATAAGTTCAGAACAGGTGCTATGGCCACAGTTTTAGGAGAGGACATGCTGACAATTATCGAAGCACCGGTGTTTGTTGCTCCGGGGTGTGAATATGGGAGGGGGACTGGTTTTGAAGGACATGAATTTTTTGAAGCACCTTCTATACGAAAAATCAGGGATACGTACTATTTTATTTATTCTTCAAGTGTCATGCATGAGCTGTGCTATGCGACAAGTAAAGACCCAACAAAGGGGTTTGTCTATGGCGGTGTTATTGTCAGCAATTGTGATTTGCATATTGATACATATAAACCCGCAGCACTTCCAATGGCCTATGGAGCGAACAATCATGGAAGTATTGTCAACATAAATGAAGAGTGGTACATTTTTTATCACCGCCACACAAATGGAAGTTGGTACAGCCGTCAAGGCTGTGCGGAAAAAATTTATTTCTCTTCGGAGGGGGAGATTGAACAGGTTGAAATGACATCATGTGGTTTAAATGGAGGTCCTCTTGAAGGAAGGGGAGAGTATCCGGCATATTTAGCCTGTAATTTATTTACCAGCAAACCATCAGTATATGTAGGGGGAGAGCATTTTCCTAAAATTATGCAGGATGGAAGGGATGGTGATAAGGAACCGGGTTATATTGCCAATATACTAGATAGCGCGACTGCGGGCTTCAAATATTTTTTCTGTAAAAATGTTACAGGAATTCGTATAACAGTACGTGGATATGCAGATGGCACTTTCGAAGTAAAAACAAAATGGGATGGTGTGGTACTTGCTACAATCCCGGTCCGGTATGCGAATGTATGGGAAACTTATGAGGCACAGGTTCATATTCCCGATGGAAAACAGGCGATTTATCTTACATACAGAGGAAATGGGAATGCCAGCCTGCTCTCATTTGAATTGCTTTGTGAAAAATAACTGTATTTAGAATGGAGGACGAAGATGAAGGAATTGAAGGGGAAGTCTGTAAAACTTATACAGGGAGAATGCCTGAGAAGGGAAAGAGAAAATAGAAGGTATCTGATGAAGTTAAACAGCACCCAATTGTTAAAAAATTATTTGTTTGAGGCTGGAAGGAACATTGAAAGTGAAGAAGAGGAGGGGATGGGAGGCTGGGAAGAACCGACTTGCCAACTTCGGGGACACTTCCTGGGACATTGGCTTTCTGCGGCGGCCATTCATTATGATGAGACCGGAGATTTGGAATTAATGGCAAAGGCAGAATGGATTGTTCAGGAATTGGAAATTTGCCAAAAGGAAAATGGCGGGGAATGGGTATGTGCAATTCCGGAGAAGTATTTACACTGGATTGGACAGGGTAAAGCAATTTGGGCACCACAGTACAATATTCACAAGTTATTTATGGGTCTTATTGATGTTTTTCGCTATATGAAAATAGAACGCGCACTTACAATTGCAGACAAGCTGGCGGATTGGTTTTACCAGTGGACTGGAACCTATTCAAAGGAAGAATTTGATGATATTTTAGATGTTGAGACAGGCGGTATGATGGAAATATGGTGTGATTTATTGCAATTGACCGGAGATCAGAAATATAAAACGCTGATACAGCGTTATTATAGACGCCGGCTTTTTGAACCATTATTAGAAGGGAAAGATGTCTTAACAAATATGCATGCGAATACTACGATTCCGGAAGTGCTTGGCTGTGCGAGAGCATATGAGCTTACCGGAGATAGGAAGTGGCTGGATTGTGTAAATGCTTACTGGAAATGTGCAGTTACGGACCGGGGCTGTTATGCCACAGGCGGGCAGACCCAGGGAGAAATATGGACTCCGATGCAGAAGCTGAAAGCAAGATTAGGAGATAAGAATCAAGAACATTGTACTGTTTACAATATGATACGTTTGGCAGAGTTTCTGTTTCGCCAAACAAAGGAACCAAAATATATGCACTATATTGAATACAATGTACAAAATGGAATTTTTGCTCAGGCATATTTTCGTGGCTGGTTTCAACATAAAAAGCCGGAGAAAGGTCTATTAACTTATTTTTTACCGATGAAGGCAGGAAGCAAGAAGGATTGGGCTGGAGAATTAGATAGTTTTTTCTGCTGTCATGGCACAATGGTTCAGGCAAATGCAGCATTAAATCGTTGTCTGTTTTATCAGGATGAAGATGATTTGTACATAACACAGTACATCGATTCTGAAGTTTGTTTTAGAATTGGTTCATCTGAGGTGAAATTGGTTCAGAAACAAGATATGATGAATGGCAGCTTGCAGAATTCATCTGAGAATAATGCCCTGCAAACAGTGAATGAAACAGCAGGTGCGTTTGCAAACAAACCTGATTTTCGTAAATACCTCCTTACCATTCAGGTGGAAGAGGAAGTTGATTTTACATTAAATCTACGTATTCCGGATTGGATTATGAAATCGGCATCTGTTTTTATAAATGGAAAGTTAATGTTGGAAACTTTAGACACAGACCGTTTTGTTAAAATTAGGCGCCTGTGGAAGAATGGTGATCAGGTAGCCGTTCTTTTCCCAATTGGAATTAAATTTATTCCGTTACCGGATGATGAAACAATGGGAGCCTTTCGTTATGGAGCGGATGTGCTTGCCGGTATTACGGAACAGGAACGGGTTCTGAAGTTGGATGGAAAAAGACCGGAGGAGGAATTAATGTCGGATATAGAACGGCAATGGGGTGATTTCCAGACTTTTTATCGTACGGAGACACAAGATCCGGGTATTAACTTTAAGAAGATAAATGAAATTGGCAATGAACCGTATCAAATTTACTTTAAATGTATTGATATACAGCAAGAAGGGGGCAGGAAATGAAACATAAGTGGATGATGAAAGGATTTTGTATCCTTTTAATGGCAGCGCTTGTTTTAGAAAGTACAGGTATCTCAGAAGCAGCTAAAAAGGCAAAACTGGCCCAAAAGAAAGTGACAATTCAAGTAGGAAAGAAAAAGTCGATTAAGATTTTAAAAAAAGTAAAGGGTGCAAAGTATATCTTTGCTTCGTCTAATAAAAGAGTTGTAAAAGTATCAAAAAAAGGTGTTTTGACGGCTGTGAAAGCAGGAAATGCCAAAGTGAGTGTGAAGGAGAAGAAAGGGAAAAAGGTAAGGAGTCTTGGAAAG
>CATZVV010000184.1 GCA_958425285.1 uncultured Lachnoclostridium sp.
CATAGAAGACCTAATGCTTAATAGCTATTTACAGAAAAACTTTCATACTCTCATACAAGATAACTCTTTCAGGTGGTTTGTATCTTTCGTGAGTTTAGCAACTTAAAGATACCATAAATTTACATGAAAGAGTTATTTTTTTGTTAGAACTTTTTACTGTCCAGTAAAATTAGAAAGTACAATCGACAATAAAAAAGTCACAAAATCGACAACAAAATTTTACATATCTATCTCTTATCAGAGGAACTAATCTCCCATAGACACAGAATTTTTTACGCCCTCAAGGATTCAATAGATTCCTTCCCTGATTTTCTTTTTGTGCCAAGACACTCATTTTTCTCCTCTTAACCTTCCAGCACCGGGCAGTCGTCAGGCATATACCTCACCTTTCGCTTTTGCATAGACCTGTTTTTACTAAACAATTGCCTGAACCTACACATTCCTCTTTGATTTATTTTTCCTATCTAATCAAAGTATTTGCAGATGCCAGTTTTTCCTCCCTTAACATAAGTTCTTCCCATACATCTACAAAGCCTTCCAAATCGTCTTTCGACAGCTTCTTCACCATCTGACTGATATAGTCCAGATATTCTACATGCATACAGCTTTTATTAATGCGGATCAATGTGACTGGATATCCCCAGGCCAGTAATTCATGTAGCTTTTTATAACATTCCTGTACTACTTCTAAGTCACAGTTTTCATCAACATCAGAAAAAAAAACCGATAACCATGAGAAATATGCTCATAAATTATCGGTTCTACGTTTTCAGGTGTTTATTCAGTAATATTTAGTCCACAAATACAGTTTCATTCACCCGTTTATTCAATGCAACAAATTGCTCCTTTGATATTATTGGCTCATAATTGCCTATATATCTCAACTCTTCTGAAGATGATTTTGTTCTCGCCGTAACAACCCCTGCATAGTATACGGAGGCAGGCATTTTTCTCAATCTCTTTGCCCATATGCCTGCACTTCTCATTAGATTCCCATGATTACTCCAATGTGATTCCACTTCTGTAAATGGCAGCTCCATCACATTCTGTAAAGCAAGCAATGATATATTCTCCCGCCTGAAAGTATTGTTCCCGAAGTTCTATTTCTTTTCCCACCTACCGGCAAATCCATTTGCCGCCTCCTCGTAATTCAAGACAAGATGCTGTGTATCTTTTTTATAATCTATGAACTCCAATACCATGTATTCCGGCGGATTGTTCAGATAATCCATAACAAACTTTAAAGCAGACCTCACGCGAAAAGCTTCCATTTCCTCTACAACTAACTGCCTGTCCTTAATACGATAACCATAGGGTGCCTTTTCGAACTCGGCCCTCTTTTTCATACGACTTTTCATACAATCCTTAATATTCTTCATACAGATTGTCCACTCCTTTTAATTTGAAAGTAATTAACCTGCTTTTCTCATACACAGCATATTAATTTCGTCCTGAAATTTAAAAACAACTTCAATATTATGATTCTTGTCTACCAACACTTTTTCAATAAAGGCATTAGCCAACTCCGGAGACAACGCCTCCTCATTTCTGAACTCATCGACCAATCGGGCAAAATCTGAATAGAATATGATATTTGCCTCATCATATTTTCGGATTCCTTCTTCCACCTTTTGAATTCCTGCCTCCAATGGAACAAGCTGTTCTGACAATTTCTGTTTTTTTATCAGATATTCTTCTCTGCTTACATGCCCTGCTCTGTAATCTTCATACAAGTTCATTTTCTTCTGCTTTATTTCTTCTGCCCTCTCCTGAAATCTTTCCATGATTGCATGGTAATCTGCCATATTATGATTCAAAGCCTTTGAGATTTTCTTTTTGCTGTCGGTAAATAATCTTAAATTGAATTGTATAACCGAAAACACTGCTTTTTCTAATACCGCTGTTTCAATAGGCGGAAAAGTACAATCCGACAATGGATTTTCACGCTTAGCCAAACAATAGTAAAAGTCATTATCTTCATGATATCTGCGCCTGCTTAATGCTGAACCGCAATGTACACAATACACATTTTTATATAATGCTGATACTCTGCGCCTCGGTCCACTTTTGCAACCACTTTTAGCAGCCCTCTCATCCAGCCACTCATTCACCCTGTTAAACTGCTCTTCTCTGATAATTTTCGGCTGTCTGTTTGGAACAAGAATTTGGTCCGCCTTATTCACTGCCCGTGTTCCTTTTGTCCCCAATACACAAGCCTCTTCTTTGTGACGTACTGAATATCCCAAATAAGCTTTGTTCCTTGCAATCTTTTTCAGTGTTGTTTTATTCCAGGCAGAGCTGGTCTTACATAATTTGGCATTGTATTTTTTAGCCAAATAAACGCTCGGCGGATCAATTCCTTTTTCAGCCAGGAACTTAATTATAAACTTATAACTTTTTTTCTGGTCTAATAGATCCATAATTATTTGCAGTACAGATGCTGCCTCCCAATCCACCTCATATTCACGGTCAACTGTATACCGATATCCATAAAGAGGTACTGGGCCGTTATGCTTTCCTTGAAGAGCCTCCTCCATCTTAATTCTCTTCTGGATGGTAGACGCCTGAATTGGAACTAACCCATTAATCAAATTCTTGAATTTGGCTTCAAAATCTATACCGTATTGATAATCTTTACTGTCATAATCATCATTAATCGCAATATAGCGTACTTCCAAAAAAGGAAATATTTTTTCCAAATAATTGACGGTATCTATGGTGTCCCTGCCAAGTCTGGAAAAATCCTTCGTTGCTATTACTATCATATTTCCATATAAAGAACGGACTCTGCTCATCATATTCTGAAAATTAGGCCGGTTAAAATTACTGCCAGTGTAGCCATCATCAATAAATTCTTCTACTTGATAATCATGAAATTCACTGTGTTCTTCCTTGAATCGGTTAAGCAATCTTCTTTGGTTTGTAATGCTGCAGCTTTCATCGTCTCCATCTTCCCTGGAAAGACGTTCATAAAAAAACAGAAATTTTTTCTTCATCCTCACACCGCCTTTGCAATCAAATCCATGCTGAATATATCTTCAGATTTGAAGATAACTTCCATGGAGGTTTTGTCTATAATTTTGATTTCCGAAATCAATTCATCAATAATTTCCGCTGTCACGCAGAGATTTCCCTGCTTGTCCATCAATGCAGAAAGCCATTTGTTCTTTAAAGAATATCTCCTGACCATATCATTTGACTCTATAATCAAACTCCCTTTTAGTGCCCTCAGTTCATCAACCTTCTCCATATTCTGCCTTTTAAATTCTATGTACTCTCTTTTATCCAGAATCTGATCTACATAATCTTCGTATAATTGTTGCTGCCTCACTAAAAGGCTCTGGATTTCCCGGTCAATGTCAGCAATCTGATTCTGGTATTCCCGTTTCAATTTAGTTATAAAAGAGTCCTTTTTATATGCTTTTTTCTCCTTCATTGCTATACTGACCCACTTAACTAAGAGGACCGTAACAGCTTTTAATACTGCTTTTTCATTGATAAATTTGTTCTTGCAATGATTAGGTGCTACATCATGTCCAGGACAATGATATTCAATACCGATTCCCTGCTTTGTATGATACCTGCTTTGTGACATATGCCTTCCGCAAACTCCACATACGAGCTTCCCTGCGAATAATCCATATCTCTTATCAATTTCTCTGGTAAAGCTATTCACCCAGATTTTCTGTGCATTCTTTTGGGCCCTGTCATAAATTGTCTGCTTTATGATACGGGGTAGAGCATCCTCTTCAATATTCCATTCCTGCCGCGGCACTTTTTTTAATTTTTTTCCTTTATAATAGCTTTGTTCTGTTTTATGGGTAACCAAACAGCCAATATAAACGGGGTTCTGAATGATACTAGAAATGAAATTGCCCAGCCACAGATACTTTTCCGGGTTCTTTTCTACCTTTTCTGCTTTTCCATGTTTTATCAAGTGATAGGATTTCGGCGAGGGAATATTCTCCCTATTCAATATTTGGGCAATCTTATAGTATGAATATCCTTCCAGCACAAACATGTTAAATATACGGACAACAACAGAGGCAGCTTCCGGGTCAATCACGAGTATTTTACTATTGGCTTTTGAACGCTCAAATCCATATGGCGGCCTCGCTCCCCAGAACTCCCCATTGCCTCTGGCCAGTTCATGGGCCTGGGTAAGTTTTTTGGAAGAGATACGGGCGTAATATTCATTTGCCAGATGTTTAATCACATAAACCATTCGTTCTTTGCTGCATTGTGGATCTGCACTGTCATATCCATCGTCTATGCTGATGAAACGAACATCTAATTCCGGGAATACTACATCTAACAGCTCCAGCGCTTCCAAATAGTTTCTTCCAAATCTGCTAAAATCCTTAACGATTACTGCATTGATTTTTCCAGACTTAATATCTTTGAGCAGTTCAGAAAAGCCCGGACGATTAAATGTAGTGCCCGAAACACCATTATCGCAGTATTCACCGGTCAGAATACTTCCT
>CATZVV010000185.1 GCA_958425285.1 uncultured Lachnoclostridium sp.
TGAAACAGCACTCGATTATTGATGGAATCTGTGCCATTATCCTTTCTATTATCATGTATGGCTTTGTATATGTCCTCTACCCACAATTGCGGCATTGCAAAAAAGAAACCGGCGGTGCTGGCTTCTAATAGGTTCTCCTTCGGAAAGACTGTTGTTTCCCTAAGCCTTCCTATAACATCCATAAAGGCAGCTTTATGAATCTGTTTGAAACAATTTCTTTCAGATTCATAAAGCTGCCTTTTGTATATAATTATTTTCGTCTAATAATATAAGCATTGGGAGACCCCCTCAAGGCTCCTTTTACAAAAACGGTCTGCCTCGGCGCTTCAACCTTTTCCAGTTTTAGGCATTTTTCAAAAGCTCTGCCCTTTACATGATATACTCGATCCGGTAAAATGACCTCTTCTACCTGTGTTCCAAAAAAGGCTCGATTGGCAATGCGTGTTACATCTTTAGGAAGCGTTACTCTTTTGTTCTTCCTTCCCTGAGGATAGACTTTAACAAAACGACCATAGTCTGTATACAATATCCCCTTCCGGCTTCGGTATTGCCCGGCACCGCCCTTTTCTACCTGAAAACGTTTTAGCGATGTGCAGCCCATGAATGGATTAATTTCTACTAACTGCAAGGAGGACGGCAATTTCAATTCTGTCAAACTTTTACAGCCCACAAAAGCCTTCTCTTTTATTTCCGTAACCCCTTCCGGAATTACAATATTTTTAACTTTACTGCATTTATAAAATGAATATGCACCAATCGAGGTAACAGGATAAATTTTACCTTCAAAACGCACAGCATCCGGAATAACAACATCTCCGTCAAAATTTGGATCAATACCCGGCTGCCACGCACTACCGGCAGGTAAAAAATCCGACATAATCTTGCCATGGGTAGCTGCAAAGTTTCTTCTTAGCCATAACCGAAAGCAAATATCAACTCCCTGATTGTTTCGCACAATAACACTCGCCTTTGTTTTATACTCATCAATTGCTAATACTTTACTGACATCACATATCATAGAATAAGCAGGTTTCTTCAAAAAAGTTCCCTGATTCATAGCAGGACTCACTGTCTTTTTTTCAGGCACAGTAAAGGCTACAACAGAAGGCAGTAAGAAGGTAAGACAAATGATTCCAGTTAATACGGATACCCCTCGAGATTTAATAATCATAGAAATTCGTTCCCGAATTGCGCTTTTTCCAAAGGCACTGTATAGCGGTACGCTTTTATATTCCTGCTCTGCAAGGCTAATCAATGCACTTGCATATTCCTTCCTCTTGTTCTGCCCCACCTGGCGAATTACACTCTCATCACAGGCAAGTTCCATATCGCGATTATAAAAATAGTACATTGCCCATACAAACGGATTAAACCAATGTATACAAACAGCAACTATAACAAGCATTTTCTTTAGATTATCCCGGCGGCTGATATGTACTTTTTCATGAATTAATATGTATTTTAACTGCTCTCTGCTCAGCAGAAAGTAATACTTGGGCAAAATCACTTTCTGTTTTACTACTCCGTACGTGATTGGCGAAGCAATACGATCGGAAACATATACCCGGATTCCCATAAATGTAAACATTTCCTCATCCAAATTAGGCACTGCCTGAATCGGGATTGCCTCTCGCAGAACTTTTCCATAAGAAAAATAGCGGTATGAGAAAAAAATAGCAGCTATGACAGTACCAACTGCCCAAATTACAAAAAGTCTCCCTGTCTGCAGACTCTGAATCCACTGGATCAATACCGCAAACCAACTGCCCTGATCTACTGTAATCATTACACGCATCGGCAGCAATAAACAAAATAGTACTTCAACCCAGGCAGCTACCAAACATATCTTTGGAATTCTGCCTAAAAAGCACGTACGCAGTAAAACCATTAACGCAATTAATCCTGCAGATGCAATTGACATGTAAATCAGATTGGTATACAACACTATTTCCATGCTAATCTCCATTCCGATTTAAAAATCTGTCCCCGCACACTACCAGAGACATGAATCCTGAATAACGTCTATTTCATTTTATCTACCATATTTTTCAAATGATCGATTTCATCATTTGTCAATTTCTGTTCATCCAGAAAAGCGGCAAAAAACTTTTCCTTTGATCCCTGAAACATTTTATCTACCAATTCATTGGTTGCATATTCCTGTGCCTGTTTCCTTGACAAAATTGGAGTACACATAAAATTCGGCTCAGACCGCTCCACCGCCCCCTTGGCAATACATTTTTTAATAACGGTATAGGTCGTGTTCCGGTTCCACCCAATTTCCTTACTCAAAATTGATACAATCTCCCCTGCACGCATTGATCCGTTTTCCCATAAAACCTCCATCACCTTACGCTCTGAATCAAACAACTTGAACTCTTTTTTTGCCATACTTATCCTCCTGAAGACTAATTATATAGTCATGGTAACACACTTTTCTTTCCGTGTAAAGCCTAACTAAATCCATAAAATTTACGCGATAATTTATATCCCCAAACAACCATTTTACGACCGGCTTTTCCCCTGATCTGCATCGGTTTGCTCAATGCAAGCCGATTTACCATACGATACATAGATGGATTCTTTGCTTTTAAGTAATGCCATAATTCTGCACGCTTAGTAAGACTCTCATCCGTTCCTTCCTTAATCAAAAAGACCGAGCTTACTGTCATCATCATTGTAAGATATTTTACCATATAATCTCTTAGCTTCTTATTTTTAATTTTCGTTAAATCATGCGCATCAATCATAATTTTATTTACTTTAATCTGCTGATCAATCCGCCCAATCATAATACTCTCGTTAACAGACTGGTCATCTCTCCCGATAAAATAACGATATAAATCCACATTCAAATAGAACATCGTTTTAACGGATGGCAGCGGATTATATACAAAGATATTATCAACATAAAACGTATGCTTTGGCAACTCCAGTTTACACTCCCGAAGTACTTTTGTGCGATAGATTACTGAATGCATCAAAATATTCTGACTGACTTTAAAATGTTTTACATCCGACCAACCAAATACCTTTCCCTCCGGAAAGGCACTTGTATAACGTATTGCCTTATGTTTGTGCACACTTGGCTTTTCATATACGTAATTTGCCAGAAGCATATCAAGGGCAACTCCATCCCGGACAAACTCCCGAAGCTGATCCAATACTTTTAAAAATGCCTCCCTGTCAAACCAGTCATCACTGTCTAACACCTTAAAATATAATCCAGATGCATTGGCAAGCCCGGTGTTAACAGCCTGTCCGTGTCCACCATTTTCCTGATGAATGGCTTTTATAATTCCTGGATTTTCACGTTCCAGCTCATCCGCAATCTGTGCCGTATCGTCTGAAGAGCCATCATCCACAATCAAAATTTCCACATCTTCACCACCAATTAACACCGTTTCAACCGCATGGCGCATATAATCCTGTGAGTTATAGCATGGTATTGTTACTGTTAGTAATTTCATTTTCTAATTATCCTTTCATATCTTTCTTTTACAAGCTCTCTACAAAACAAATTGCGCGTTCTACAATCGCATCTATGTTATAATACTTATATTCAGCTAATCTGCCTATCACATAAAATCCCGGAATTGCTTCTACCAGTGCTCTGTACCTTTCATATAATGCCTCATTTTTTATATTATTAATTGCATAATATGGAATTTCTCCTTCTGCACCATGATATGGTTTGGGATATTCTTTCATAATCGTTGTTTGAGGCAAATCAAGTTGTCCGGTAAGATATTTATATTCCGTAATTCTTGTATAATTTTCAGAAACCGTATAGTTTACAACTCCATGACTCTGATAAAATGATTTCTTCACATGCTCCAGTTCAAAGGAAAGTGAACGATAGGGGAGCCGTCCAAACCGACAGTCAAACAGCTCATCTAATGCTCCTGTAAAAATAATCCTTCCGTGATAAGGTTTCCCTTCAAACCATACCTTCTCCGTTTCATCAGGCATTAGTTTTAAGACCTGTGAGGCAGGACAGTCTAACCTTATCTCTACCCCTGGATAGTCCAACATATTTTCAAATATTGCTGTATAACCATCCTGCGGCATGCCTTGAAACTCATCCTGAAAATAACGGTCATCATAAGAAATCAATACCGGTACACGTCCCGAAACAGACGGATCAATCTCTTCTGGCTTTTGCCCCCACTGCTTCATCGTATATTTCAAAAAAATATTTTCATAAACATATTCTGCAATTTCTCTTAGTTCCTCATCCTCACTTTCCCTAAGCTTTAAAATCGGAACCCTTGCACCCTCACCAAAAGTCTCAATCAACCGCTCTTTCAACCCAGGCGCCCGATCTTTAAATACCTGTTCCAAGGAATGAAGATTAAACGGAATCGGAATCTCCTCTCCGTAAATATTTCCAACAACCTCATGTTGATATTCGTACCATTCAGTAAACCGGGATAAATATTCATAAACCCTTTTTATATTAGT
>CATZVV010000186.1 GCA_958425285.1 uncultured Lachnoclostridium sp.
TCTCTCCGGAAGCTGCGCAAGAATCACAGCCGCAAATACAAGGGCACATCCAAAAAGTTCCCTTGGAGACAAGGTTTCTCCAAGAATCACCCAGCCTGCAAGTACTGAAAATACAGACTCAAGACTTAACAGCAGAGATGCAACTGTCGGGTCTGTATTTTTTTGTGCAACAATCTGCAAAGTATATCCTACCCCACAAGACATGATTCCTGCATAAGCAATTGGCTTCCATGCCTGCAATATAGAATAAATTTCCGGGTGCTCAAATAAAATTGTCGGTATCATACATAAGATTCCACAAACAAAAAACTGAATACAGGACATCTTCACTCCGTCTACCTTTGGTGAAAAATGATCGATCACAAGAATATGGAATGAAAAAGCAACAGACCCCAGTAAAATATAAAAATCTCCTTTTGCAATGGATAATCCTGATGTCATACACAGAAAATACATTCCGATCACTGCAAGTACCACACCAATCCATACTTTAATTCCGGCCTTTTTGCCAACGGCCAGCCCCAGGATTGGAACAATCAGAATATATAATGCCGTGATAAATCCTGCTTTTCCCGCCGTTGTATATTGTATCCCAATCTGTTGCAAGGAACTTCCCAGCATAAGGAAAAATCCACAACAAATACCACCGATGATAAGTGTTTTCTTATTTTGTATAACTTCTTTTCCTTGTGATATCTCCTCCTTTCTCTTCTTATCCAATACATAAATCACCGGAATCAATACGATTCCACCAAGTATACTTCTGGCACTGTTAAATGTGAATGGACCGATGTAGTCCATCCCAGCACTTTGTGCAACAAATGCTGCGCCCCAAATAAGCGCGATTATCAGAAGTATTAAATTGTTTACATACCTCTTTTTCAATTTTTTTACCTCTTTTACAATTTTTAGCCACTCTCTAGTATACAAAAAAATCTGCCGATTGGCAGATTTTTTTGATTTTTTCTTATTACTTTTCTTAATAGTGCATAATTACTGGATCTCCAACCTGAATCAACTCATACAATTTCCCGGCATCCGAATAGCTCATATTGATACATCCATGAGAACCTCTGTAGGTATATACATTTCCTCCAAAACTGCTCTGCCATGTTGCATCATGAAAACCAACACCGGAATACGTTACACGCATCCAATATTTTACAGGAGTTTCATACTCTCTTGTTCCATCCGGTCTTAAATTACCGCGCAGTACTTTATTCTGCATTCGTTCCAAAATCGTATAAACTCCTGCCGGAGTACTTCTTCCGCCTTTCGGAAGTCCGGTCACTACATCTGCTGACATTAAAACTTCTCCGTCTTTGACATACCACATTTTCTGATTCGTCAGATCGACTTCTGCATAAGTGGAGCCCCAATCCTGCGCACCATGCGATGCCGCAGTCTTTCCTTCCACATAAACCGGCTCTCGACTTATTGTTTCTCCGCTTTCAACATTCGCGAGAAGTGTCTCATACTCTGCCTTTTCATTAATCTCCCAACCGTAAGTTCCACCGGAAACTTCGGTTGCTCTTCCATCCGGTGTAGTGAATTGTCTGGTCTTTCCTGCAGTATCATACTGCTGTGCAAACTGCGTCACCCATTCCTGTATAAGTTCCGGGTGAAATGTCACCACATAATTCTCATCTGCTGTCACCCACTGTGAAATAATTGTTTTATCAACCACAACCGGTGTATCAAGTCCCATCTCATAAGTTACACTCGCATTCAGGTATGCATTCATCGCATCGCACGCCTGCTGAACTTCCAATGACTCCTTTGTATATGGCGGCTGTACATAACATCCTGCTTCATCAAGATTTAACTGCTCTTGCAGTCCCTCTATCGCTTGGACTACCGCTTTCTTCAATGCATCTGCATCGATTGCCGTCCCTTCCGTAATGTCTCCCGGAACAAACTTTTCTCCGTTAAACACCGGCATAGAAGATATCGGCTGTACCTGTTCTGTTGTCATAGCTGTCAGACTTGCAATCTTCGCATCTAATGCTTTCTCATCATAATCTGCACTTGCCGTGATGGACAATCCTTTTCCCTCTCCCGACCATGCTGCCGGCCACAGAAAAACGGACTGCTCCTTTAATAGTTTATCTATCACTCCATTCTCTTTATATTCAACAGAGATCTCTTTTCCTGTAATCATATCAGAAAGTCCCGCATGTTCTGTAATCTTCAATTCATACTTCTTAACTTCTGATTTCAGATAATCTGCCACATCTTCTCCCTTAGCATATGAAAAATCTTTCCCGTTAACCTTTGTATTCGGAAGAAAATGACTCATAAAATACAAAGCGGTTCCTATGTACCCTAAAACCAAGATTCCTGCAACTATTCCAAGGCTAATCCATAACCATTTTTTCTTGTTGTCCCCCATCAAACACTTTCTCCTTTGTAATTCCTTCTTTCTAATCAATCAGATCATTCTGAAATCTCGACAAATGCTCATACGGCAAGATCAGTCTTCCTCGAAACAATCCACACCCGTCATTGATCAAACTGTTATTCATCGCTGCAAACATATTTACATCCAGCTTTGCCAGCTTCATTCCGCGCTCATAAGCCTCATCAAAATAAATGCACTCACCTCTTGGAATCGCATTTCTTCTGGCGCGCTCTTTCTCTTGTTTTTTCTCATATCCCAGATGGTTTGCCGGCCCAATCTCTGCAATATCATCCATTTGCTTTGTACGGATCTGAACCTCAATATAACTTCTTGAACAGTTATCATAGAATGTAATGTGCAGTGACTGGTATTCATCCGGCTGGCTGTCTGAAATATAGTCTCTGTAATATGGTCTGACATTGTCATCCATGAGTGGTGAATGACTTTCCATCACACCATTTTCCGGCTCCGCTGTAAACCCTCTTTCCTCAAGAAAACCCGGTAGTACATTTGCTATTTCATACAAACACTCCAGCTCTGCAATCTGACGTTCTTCTTCATTTTCATAATGGCATTTCGGCATGGAGATTACGATCCGGTATGCGATCAAGTCTCGAAAGCAGCTAAGACTGCGCTTTAACTCTGCCGTTGTCGGATACTTTCCATATTCTTCGTAATAATCTGAAATATACTTGACAATATAACCATTAAATTTCTCTTCCGCACGGATCAACGACTTGATTCTTCCCTTTACTGTAAATGCAAGATATGGATATTCTTTTGTCATATATTTATAGAATTCCCGAACCTGCTGTGACTGGGTCGTAAGGAATTCATTATGTTCCAAAAGTTCTCTAATCTGAATCAGGAAATTACAATGTATCAGATCAATTTCATTTTTTGTCTTTCGTGCATCTTCCCTTAGATTTGTAATGTAATTCTGCAGCACCCTAAAAATGGTATCGCCCGAATACAGATAATCATTTAAAGTTATCATAACGTATCCCTCCACGAAAATGTATCTCTGTGTTTTTCATTGCTTCTTATCAGCACGCCAAACATGATGGCCTTATTTCATCTATTATAACAATCTGATGCGACAATCGCCAGTCATGGAGCTACAAATGATACTTTTCTTGATTTTTTTAGAGAAATTATATAAATTTTGTCTAAAAATCTTGAAATTTTTATAAACAATCCTATAATATAAGTGGGTTGAAAAACGCTAACATTTATGCTTTCTGGAGGTGTTTGTATGATTAGTTTTATTATTTGTTTAGCGTTACTTATTGGCGGATATTTTGTTTATGGAAAGGTGGTTGAGAACACATTCGCACCTGACGACAGAGAAACTCCTGCTGTCAGAATCAATGACGGAGTAGATTATGTCGTTATGCCGCAATGGAAGTTATTCCTTGTGCAATTACTTAACATTGCCGGTCTTGGACCTATTTTTGGTGCCATGCAGGGTGCTTTATGGGGACCGGTCGTATTCCTTTGGATTACATTCGGTACAATTTTTGCCGGAGGTGTGCATGATTATTTCTCCGGTATGCTTTCTGAACGAAATGACGGAGCATCGATTTCTGAGGTATGTGGAATCTATCTTGGAAATGTCATGAAAAATGTTATGCGTGTATTCAGTGTAGTACTTCTTGTCATGGTTGGTACTGTATTTGCAGTAGGTCCTGCCGGCTTGATCGTCACTTTGCTTGGGAACAAAGGTATCACCGGACTTCTTGCAAATCCTGAATTCTGGCTTTGGATTATTTTGTTATATTATTTTATCGCGACCTTTATTTCTATTGATAAGATTATCGGACGCATCTACCCGATTTTTGGTATCTGTCTGATCATCATGGCTCTTGGTGTTATCATCGGTATCTTCACAAATCCGAATTATACAATTCCGGAAATCTGGAGCCACTTTACAAATATGCATCCTGACGGAAAACCAATCTGGAGCTTCATGTTTATCACTGTAGCATGTGGAGCTATTTCTGGTTTCCATTCTACACAGTCCCCTCTGATGGCTCGTTGTATGAAATCTGAGAAA
>CATZVV010000187.1 GCA_958425285.1 uncultured Lachnoclostridium sp.
CTTGCATCGATTGAGCTTGGAAAGGGTGACAGAGAGAGAGCTGAGAAAATCATGGGAAATGGGGTTACTATTTTACTACTTTTTTCAGTTGTACTGACGGTTGTTTTTGGTATTTACAAGACCCCTCTTTTATATATGTTTGGTGCAAGTGATGTCACAATTGAATATGCAAATGATTATTTAAATATTTATTTAATTGGGACTGTTTTTGTACAGGCAGCCTTGGGGCTTAATATGTTTATAACAAGTCAGGGACAGGCTAGGATAGCGATGTTTTCTGTTCTGATTGGTGCTATACTTAACATTATATTAGATCCAATTTTTATTTTTGCTGCAGGAATGGGGGTAAAGGGAGCAGCACTGGCAACAATTATCTCTCAGGGTGTTAGTGCAATTTGGGTTGTATCCTTTCTGCTTTCAGAAAAGTCAGGACTACGCATTCGTCTTCAAAACTTGAAACCGGATTGGAAAATAATTGGAAGCGTTGCAGCTTTAGGCGTTTCGCCATTTGTTATGCAGTCTACGGAAAGTTTAATTAACATTGTTCTCAACAGAGGATTGCAGCAATATGGAGGGGATTTACATGTTGGGGCGTTAACGATTATGCAAAGTGTAATGCAGCTTATTGTCATTCCGGTGCAGGGGATTTCGCAGGGAACTCAACCAATTATTAGCTATAATTACGGAGCGGGAAAGCCGGAAAGAGTAAAGCAGACCGTTAAAGTTGTATTTTGTGTAATTTTTGCTGTTACAATGATTGGTTGCCTTGCAACTTGTTTGGCACCGGAAGTATTTGCAAAACTCTTTACTGCTGAACAGGATATGATTGAACTGGTTGGAGAGGTAATGCCGATTTTCCTTTTTGGAATTGGGATTTTTGGAATACAGATGACGTGTCAATCTGCGTTTATGGGACTTGGTCAGGCTAAGATTTCATTATTTTTAGCACTTCTGCGAAAGGTTCTTCTCCTGATTCCGCTCGCCTTGATTTTGCCCCATTTCTTTGGGGTAAATGGAATTTACTATGCAGAGCCGGCAGCAGATATCTTATCTGCAGTGACAGCCGGAATTTTGTTTTTGCTTTCATTCAAAAAAATTATAGGAGTATATGCAAAGGAGGAAGAAGGTTGAAGCTGGTTATTCAAAGAGTATCGGAAGCAACTGTTACCGTTGATGGAAAGGTAGAAGGCTCTATTGGAAAAGGATTTGTTGTTTTGTGGGGAGCTGCGCAGGGAGATACAAAAGAAGTTTGTGAAAAGATGGCGGCAAAATGTATCAAGCTGAGGGTTTTTGAGGATAGTGCCGGAAAGATGAATTGTTCCCTGAAAGATATTGGCGGCGAACTGCTCGTTATTTCACAGTTTACACTATACGCTGATTGCCGGAAAGGGAACCGTCCAAATTTTTTGCAGGCTATGGAGCCGGGTGAGTCCGAAAAACTATATGAATATTTCCTTGAAATATTGAAAAGTGAAGGAATAAATGTCGAAAAAGGTGTCTTTGGTGCAGATATGAAAGTACAATTAATTAATGACGGACCTGTCACAATTTGTCTAAATAGTAAGGAATTGACAAAGAGTTGACAAATGCCTATAATTACGTTAAAATGTTCTGGAACCAAAATACTTTGGCTCTCAAAACAATAAATAAGCATGAATAAAAAGGAGATTATTATTATGTTAGAAAAAATGCAGGAAATGATTGCAGAACAGTTGAGTGTTGATGAAAGCAGTATCACAGAAACTACTTCTTTCAAAGATGATTTAGGTGCGGATTCTTTAGACCTTTATGAGTTAATCATGGCTTTGGAAGAAGAGTATGATGTTGAAATTCCAACAGACGACTTGGAGAGTATTGCAACTGTTGGTGATGTAATGAACTTCTTGAAATCAAAGGGTGTAGAGTAATCCATACATATAGATGTATGGGTAGAGTGATTCAGGGACCGGGAGCAAAAGATATCGTGAGCTTTTTGTCCCTTGAATCATAGAAAGAAGTGTTCAAAAGAACAGATTAGGAGTTTGGGATGAATCAGGAAATTATAAATATGCTGGGCATCAAATATCCAATCATACAGGGTGGAATGGCATGGGTAGCAGAGAATCATTTAGCTGCCGCCGTTTCCGAGGCTGGTGGACTGGGTTTGATTGCAGGAGCCAGCGCAGACGCAGACACCATACGAGGTATGATCCGCAAAGCAAAGGAAGAGACGGATAAGCCCTTTGGTGTTAATGTGATGCTCATGAGTCCATATGCGGATGAAGTTGCAAAGGTTGTTGTGGAAGAGGGTATTAAAGTTGTGACAACCGGTGCCGGGAACCCTGCAAAGTACATGGAGTTATGGAAGGCAAACGGAATCAAGGTCATTCCGGTTGTGGCAAGTGTGGCACTTGCAAAAATGATGGAAAAGTGTGGCGCAGATGCTGTTGTAGCAGAAGGAGCGGAATCCGGAGGACATATTGGAGAACTGACAACAATGGCACTCGTACCGCAGGTTGTGGATGCTGTAAGTATTCCCGTTATTGCTGCGGGTGGTATTGCAGATGGACGTGGAATGGCTGCTGCTATGATGTTAGGTGCAAAGGCTGTTCAGATTGGAACACGTTTTGTTGTGGCAAAAGAATCAATTGTGCATCAGAATTATAAGGATCGCTTAATCAAAGCGAAAGATATTGATGCAACGGTAACCGGGCGCAGTCATGGACACCCGATTCGTTCTTTAAGAAATCAGATGACAAGAGATTATTTAAAAATGGAAGAAGAAGGGGCAACATTAGAAGAACTTGAAAAAATTACTCTTGGCTCCTTAAGAAATGCGGTAATTGATGGTGATATAAAACGGGGAACTGTTATGGCAGGGCAGATTTCAGGTCTTGTGAAGGAAGAGTTATCCTGTAAAGAGATTATTGATGAAATGATGACAGAATGCCGCAGGCTAATGAAAGAAGCCTAAACGGTTCATATACGCAGAAGCACAGTTTGTTTGTGCAAATGGAGGTATGAATGAGTAAAATAGCATTTATTTTCCCTGGACAAGGTTCTCAGAAGATTGGAATGGGAAAAGAATTTTATGATCAAACAACAATTGGAAAAGAGATTTTTGAAAAAGCAGAGGCCGTAACAGAATTGAATATAAGGAACCTTTGTTTTGAAGAAAATGAAAACATAAACATTACAGAATATACACAGATTTGTCTGGTTACAGTAAGTGTGGCTATGATGAAAGTTCTTATGGAAAAAGGGATTCAGCCGGATGTTGCGGCGGGGCTCAGTCTTGGTGAGTATCCGGCACTTGTAGCAACTGGTGCAATGAGTTTTGAAGATGCTGCGAAAGCGGTAAGGCAGCGAGGTATATATATGCAGGAGGAAGTGCCGGCAGGAGTTGGCGCGATGGCTGCCATTATGAATCTTGATGCAGAAATAATTGAAAAAAGTATTGTGGGTATTGCAGATGTTTCTATTGCTAATTATAACTGTCCGGGGCAGATTGTGATTTCAGGGAAAAAGGAAGCTGTGGAGACAGCTGTGAAAAAGTGCAAAGAGGCAGGAGCAAGGCGCTGTATTATGCTAAATGTAAGTGGGCCATTTCATTCAAAGCTTTTAGCAGGAGCAGGCGAAAAACTGGCAAAAGTACTTGAGGATATTTCAATACATAAACCGGAGATTCCATATGTGGCAAATGTAACTGCTTCATACGTGAAAGAAACAGAGAAAATTAAGCCACTTCTTGTCCAACAAGTATCTTCATCAGTACGTTGGGAACAATCAGTTCTTGCTATGGTTCAAAATGGTGTAGATGTATTTATTGAAATCGGCCCAGGCAAAACACTTACTGGTTTCAATAAAAAAATTGCAAAAAAACTTGGAAAAGAGATTACCTCATATAATGTGGAGACACTGGCAGATATAGATGCAGTTGTTGAGGCATTGCAGGCATAGAGAATAATTGTCTGAGAAAGGACATGGTGGGCATAATGTTATTAGAAGGTAAAATTGCAGTTGTAACAGGTGCCGGTCGAGGCATTGGGCGCGGTATTGCTTTGGCGCTTGCAAGAGAAGGCGCTACTGTAGTCGTAAATTATAATGGTTCACAGGTAAAAGCTGAGGAGGTAGTATCTCAAATTGAAGCAAGTGGTGGACAGGCAAAAGCAATGCAGTGCAATGTAAGTGACTACGATGCTGCAGGTGCATTTTTCGCAGCTGTTATAAAAGAGTTTGGGCAGATTGACATTCTTGTCAATAATGCAGGTATTACAAAGGATAATCTTTTGATGAAGATGTCAGAAGAGGATTTTATGAGTGTGATTCAGACAAATCTGGCCGGAACTTTCCATGGTGTAAAGCATGTGTCAAGGGCAATGATGAAGAAAAGAAGTGGTCGTATCATTAATATTTCATCGGTTTCCGGTGTAATTGGAAATATGGGGCAGGCTAATTATTCTGCT
>CATZVV010000188.1 GCA_958425285.1 uncultured Lachnoclostridium sp.
CATAAATCGATATTTTTTAGCCATAAGTGTTACAAAAACGCTTGACCACAACAAAGATTCTTGTTGTAAGATACGCCTTCTGCATCCAGCTCTTTCATAATGTCAGTCACCATTGCCTTTACCTGGCGTAATTCCTCGATGCATGTTACCAGAGGAACCATGATTTTTATTTTACCAAATGCACTTGCCCGAACCAAAGCTCTGAGCTGTGTCTTATAAATGTCTTCTCTCTGCAGACAGAACCGGATAGCTCTGAATCCCAGAAATGGATTGTCTTCCTCTTCCAATCCCAGATATGGAATCGCCTTATCTCCACCGATATCCAGCGTTCTGATAATCACCGGTTTGCCTTTCATAGTTTCTGCAACGGACTTGTAAGCTTCAAACTGTTCTTCTTCCGTCGGTATACTGTCTCTGTCCATAAATAAGAATTCTGTTCGGAACAGACCAACGCCCTCTCCATCGCATTCCACAACTTTCTTTGCATCTTCCGGCTTTCCGATATTGCATACCAGTTCAACTTTTGTTCCGTCTTTCGTGACAGACGGTTTTCCTGCATATTCTGCCAGCAACGCTTTTTCTTTCTGGTATACATCCAGTTTCTGCTGAAATTCCTTAACAGTGTCATCATCCGGATTGATAATGGCTTCTCCACTGGCGCCATCCATAACTACCTTGTCGCCATTTTTTACAATACTGCAAATTCCTTCAATACTTAAAACTGCAGGAATTTCCATTGCTCTTGCCAAAATGGCTGAGTGGGATGTTCTTCCCCCCACTTCCGTAAGAATTCCGGCAATATTATCCGGATTTATTCCTGCGGTCATGGACGGTGTCAAATCTCTTGCCACCAGAACCGTATCGGCAGGCACCTGAGAAATATCAACATCCTCAATGCCTAATAACAATTTTACCATTCTGGTCTTAATATCTCTGAAATCCGTTGCTCTCTGCTGTAACAGTTCGTCCGGTATCTGCGAAAACATCTCAGCTGTCTGCTCCAACACCTGATCCACTGCCATCTCAGCCGTCACTTTCTCTGCCACAATCAATGCTGATATCTGCTCCTCAATCATCGGATCCTGAAGCATCTGGATATGACCTCTTAAAATATCTGCATCTTTTTTGCCTACAGTCTCATCCATTTTATCCGCCATCTGATTTGTGGCTTCCACAAATTTTTCAATGGCTGACTGCAGTCTTACAAGCTCTGCATCTGTATCTGTCACTGTCTTTGTCTCAATATTTATTTCATGTTCTTCGATTATAACAACATTTCCGATTCCGATTCCCTCGGAACCTGCTATTCCCTTGTACATAGGCTTTACCTCTTATTCTCCGAAATTCTGGCTCTCCAGTTCCACAATTTTTGCCATTGCTTCTTCTTCATCATCTCCGTTACACTCGAAAGTAACTTCTGAACCTTTCTTGATACATGCTGAAATAATATTTATCAGGCTTTTTGCATTAATTCTCTTCTCTCCAAACACAATCGTAACATCACAAGAGAATTTTCCCATCTCTTTCGCTACAACTCCTGCCGGTCTCATGTGTAATCCTTCCGGATTGTTTACTGTTAATGTTCTGCTTACCATTTTTCTATCCTCCTCATACTTTTATTTTTATATTAATTGTTTTCACAAATAATTTTCTTATTCCGTATAATTATTTTGTAAGAGGCAGGTACAAATCATACCTGCCTCTTCCTTTTGGCTCAAACTTAAAAAAGGTGGCTTTTTATAAAATCAATCTGATTTTTCTATGCATTTAACATGGAAATCATTTTGGCAACAATCGCATCTGCCTGCTTGATTGCCGGTCCGATACCAATTTTAACCTTTTTCAGGTTATCAAATCTTTCAACGTTTTTAATTGGCATATCCGTGGTCAGAATTACTGCATCTGCGGATGCCACATCTTCTGCCGTAATTGCATTTTCAACACCGATGGATCCCTGTGTTTCAACCTTGCATTCTACGCCTGCTTTCTCACAAGCCTGCTGAATTGCTTCTGCTGCCATATAAGTATGCGCTACCCCCGACGGGCAGGCTGTAACTGCTAAAAATTTCATATTCTTCACTCTCTTTCTTTAAATCTTTCTGACTGTTTCTATTTTCAGAGGAACTGCTTCCCCCCCTTGATTCCTTCATATTTTACTCAAAGGAAATATCAATATCTTCTGTTTCTTCTTCCTTCTCAACATATGTCTTCTTTAATATTGCACAAAGTAACACATAAATTGCAACACCCACAAGAATACATACGATATAAAGTAACGGACTTGATACAACCGGAGTTACAATCAGTCCTCCCCAGGATGCTGCCATCGTCTTACCTACTCCCAAAAGTCCTGCAAGACCTGCTGCAATCGCAGATGAAATCATGTTAATCGGAATCATTCGAACCGGGTCAGCTGTTGTATACGAAATTGCACCTTCCGTGATACCACAGAATCCCATGGCAATGGCACCCACGCCTGCATTTCTTTCTTCCGGTGAGAATTTCTTTCTTAAAATCAGTGATGCAACACCGGCGCCGATTGGAGGAACACAGATTGCAATACCTACAGGTGCTGCAAATGTATAAATTCCGTCTCCTACAAAAGCAACCATCAAAATAGAAAATGCTACTTTATTAACCGGACCACCCAAGTCAAAGGCAATCATCAGCCCTGCGATGGCGCTGACTAACATAACGTTTCCACCTGCCGCATCTCTCAAAAGGCCTTCCATCCATTCCATGAAAACAGCAATCGGACCGCCTAAAGCGCCAAACATTACAATACCGATTACAAGAATGGATACAACCGGAATAATAATGATGGATTTTAATGACTGCATGGATTTCGGCAACGGAATTTTCTTTAAGTACTGAGCAAGAATACCTGCTAAAATACCGGTAACGATACCGCCAAGGAAACCTGCGCTGGCAAACTGAACTGCCTGTGTTGCTTCATCAAATCCTGTAGGAATGTTCAGCGCCATAAATCCGCCTGCAATACCCGGTGCAATACCCGGTCTGTCTGCAATGGAATACGCTATGTATGCAGATAAAACAGGAACCATTAATCCCAACGCGTCTGCTCCGATGGTCCATAACCAGTAAGGGATTCCTGCTCCCCATCCCGGTGCGGCACCTTCACCTGTAATTAAAACTGCAACTGCCATTAATATACCGCCGCCCACAACGACCGGTATCATATACGAAACACCATTCATCAAATGGGTTCTCAAATTTTTAAAAATATCAACCAATTCTTTCATAACTTTCTCCTTAATATTTTTGTCCTTTTTCGTTAAACTATACCAATTAACTCAATAACTTCATCAGCCGTTCCTGCACCTGCCAGCTGTTCTCTAAAATCATCATGCATGATTTTTCTGAACAATGCTGCCAGTATTTCAAGATGTCTGTCACCCTGTCCCGGTGAAGGAACACCAATCTGAAAAATCATGTCCACCTCTTCTGTATCGTCCCATTTCATAGGCTTTGCCAGACGGACAAAAGCAAGTGAGGGTTCTTTCACGTGCACTGATTTTGAATGAGGTGTCGCCACGGAAAATCCAACCGCCGTACTCGAGCTGGCTTCTCTTGCCATAACGTCTGCCACATATCCCTCTTTATCAATCAGTCTGCCATCCTCATCCATCATGTCGGCAATTCTTCTGATAATTTCCTCTGCGCTTTCTGCCTCCACATCAAACATAACGATGGCGTCACTCATAAGTTTTTTTTCCAAATCCTTTTCCTCCTTTTTTAGATTATCGCCTTTGTGTAATCTTATTCTATCTGCTATCAGAATATTTTTCAATTCATGCAAAAAAAGAAAATTGCACTAAAGTTAGTGCAATTCTCAATGTACATTTGTTTTAAAAGGATTGAAACAATTTTATTTCCAGTGTAACTCTTTTTTCAAAGTATCTTCTATGCTTTGTGCATTGTCCAGACGATTTATTTTTTGTAATTTTTCTTTGGAACCTACCATTCTGGAGAAGTCTGAGAAGAATGCTTTTGTAGTGGCAATATTGTTAAAATTCAGCGCCAGTAAAAATATAATGCTGACCATTTTTCCTCCCCAGTTCACAGGGTATTCCAGCTTTATTACGAATATCTTTGGCTTAATTACATTGCCCGGACTGCCATGGGGTATTGCCACGCCGTTTCCGATAGCTGTGGATTCTATGTTTTCTCTGTTTAAAACATCCTCGTAAAACCCGTCTTTTACATACCCTTCACTGTATAGCTGACTGCAGACGCTCTTTAACAGACTGTCTCTGTCTGTCTTTTCCTTTACAAGCATTGTATGTTCTACATCTATCATGTCTGCAAAATCCGCCTTTTCCAATGTGGGGTGAGATAACG
>CATZVV010000189.1 GCA_958425285.1 uncultured Lachnoclostridium sp.
CGTACAATCTGTCAAATCTTTACTAGACGAGAAATATATTGGCGCAGGGCATTGTCTGTCATTTTATCGAATTTCAATTCATTAACAAAAATAGGTTCATTGTAGCCATAGGTTTCCTTCAAATAATTTTCCAACATGATAGCATCCACTCCTTTCACCTCCATAATACAATATTTATATAAAGAATGTCAAATAATATTACATATTATGGACGGAAAAATTAGGATCTATACTATCTATTTTGCCTTCAGGAAAGATTCAGGGTAGATAATATGCTCTGCCACCGGATCCAAATTGGCAAGTAATGGGTCCAGGAGCATGATTCCACGCTGAATAGAGAAATGACCGAATCGGTTTCGGATAATATCAATAGTACGTTCTAAATCTTCCTGTTTTTGACGTTTGACTGCTTCATCTAAGAAGGATAGCTGGCAGTATTCCTGGGTGATTAAATTAATAGCACGGACACCTAAGCTTCGTATGGGTTTCGCTGGTTTGTTTTTTTGAAACAGGGAATAAGCTTTTGTAAAAATATCGTGTGCTGTACAGCTAGGAAGAGGCAGACGCCCCTGACGTTCAAAGGATAAGAGTGAATTATCACGTATTTGTATTTGGACGCCCCGACAGTAAAATCGTTCCTGACGCATACGTTCAGCAACGCTTTCGGACAAGATATATAAAATAATCTTGACATCATCATCTGTAATCAGATCACGGGGGGCTGTGGTACTATTACCTATGGTCTTAATCACACGGCGGGTACCTGCCTTGCTTACAGGAGACGAATCCATTCCATTAGCGAATGCCCAAATCATTAATCCATTTTTGCCTAAAATCTGTTCCAGAAAAGCTGGGTTACATTTTGCGAGGTCACCGATGGTGCTGATGCCATAGTTTAAGAGTTTTTTGTAAGTTGCGTGTCCTACATATAGGAGCAAATTGGCAGGCAGATGCCAGATTTTTTGGCGAAAATCATCTCCTATTATCGTAGTAGCATCTGGCTTTTTTAAATCACTTCCGAGTTTAGCAAAAACTTTATTGTAAGATACGCCTATGCTTACAGTCAGATTTAGTTCCTGTTTGATGCGCTCTCGAATTGTATTTGCTATCTGTTCGCCGCTGCCAAATAATCTATAGCTTTCGGAAACATCTAACCAACATTCATCTAATCCGAAGGATTCAATTTTGTCCGTGTAATCTTCATAGATTTCATGTGCCATTTGCGAATAGCGTATATAACGGTCATAGTGGGCTTCTGTAAAAATAATGTCCGGACATTTCTGCCTGGCCATCCACAAAGGATCCCCTGTTTTGATATTATAATGCTTCGCCTCATAATTCTTGGCGAGAATAATCCCATGTCTCGCTTCTGCATCGCCGACTACTGCCATGGGTTTTCCACGAAGGGCAGGGTTATACAGACATTCTACGGAAGCATAGAAATTATTCATATCAGAATGCAAAATGGTATTATGTGCCATGCCAGTACCTTACCTTTGACCAGTATTTTATAGTAGTATATGTGTTAATCAAAGGAATATAGATAAAAGACTTAAAAGCTTTATGATTTGAGAATGGCGCTGCTGCAAAGCAAAAGCAGCAGCGCCAGAAAATATAGTTTACTTCACAGGGATCGTGGAGGAAAGTTCCTCAATCCCCAAATAGTTTTGAAGCGATTGTGAGATGTCCTCTGTATTAGATGAGGTATGTGAGGGCAAGCGAAAATATAAGCGGTAACGATGTCCTATGAGTAATTTTACACGCTTATCTAACATAAATTGGTGTTCACATTCATTTTTATCCTTGAAGGTGACTTGTTGAGTTTTTTTTAGTAAGGAATAATTTCTTTTTATACAGAGACCCTCCAAGGTTTGATAAGAATTGGTGCGGATGAGGCGGTAAAGGAGAAAACATCGGAGAAAGCAGCAGATTCCTATGATTACACTCATATATAATAAAAGCTTATCATGAAAATGCAGCCCAAAGGCTCCTCCCAATATGATGCAAAAAACCCCGATTGCCCATTGGACAATCAGCTTTGACAATAATAATCCTGACATGAAAACTCCTTTCTGGTTCAAGTGTGATATAGTTTGTTATTTGTGCTGGAATAGAATTTGTCGGTTTAAATATAGATTTCCAATTGCTTGTAATACTGGCAGCTGCAAATGGTGAATTTGGGCATCTTCAGCCAACGTCCGGTAAGTGACACTTTCATTATTATAAAGCTCATCCAATGCATCTAAAAGTTTTCCCGGTTTATGAATCTTGTTATCAAAGCAGGAGAGCAGTTCTGCAGTTGATAGTGGTACTCGTGCTGACAATTTGAGAACCATTTTTTCAAGTGGAGGAATCGCTCTCTTGTGAAAGCATCGAGGAAGGGCGGTGAGCGGCAGTTTGCCTGTAAAGGATAATTTTAGACTTGTGAACAGGCGGATTATGCAGCTATCCTTTACAGGGTGGATATATAATTCTCCGAGAAGCTGATACAATGCATCAATACCGGTTAGCCCCGTTCCTTTAACAATTAATCCGCGGAGAAGCAGTCGATTCAAACTGCCTGCAAATGTCTGTGCATCCGGATGTTTCATACCTGACCTATACTTAGCATATAGTTGTTCCAGCTCATGTGCATGCAGAATCTGGAAGGCGAGACAGCTCCAAATGGTAAGCTCATGTTCGGACAGCCGGTATTCCTGCCCATTATTTATAATGGCTGGTGTAGGAATACCTTCTGCAGTTTTTGTCATTTTTAAATATCCTACGGTTGTGTATAATGTCAACATATCGTTCTCTCCTCACTTATTCAATTTAACAGGGCGTAAAGTTGTTTGTCACAACGCAGCTTGGCGGCAGCTTTACTCTTCCATGCACGTATGTGATTAGCAGGTACACCGAAATGCTGTGCAATATCTGTACTGTTATATCCTTTTGCGGTCAACAATAAAGTGGCAATTCCTTTACTCATGATTCCAGTATTCTGCTTTTCCAGCATCATCAAATAGGCATCTGTCTCTGCTTCGCATATTTCAGATTCCGGGTTTCCTGTGCCTGAACGCAGTAAAGTTTCAAATGAGATTTCGTCTGTATCTGTCAAGGTTTCGGACAAGGAACAGGTTCGTTGGTGATAGCGCATTGCCAAACGATATTGATCCAGTAAAGCATTGCGTATGACTGTTTTTGCATATGGTTCAAATGGACGCCCATCGTCAAAACGCATCGCTGCTTTACATAGTGCTAGGCACCCTACTTGATAAAGTTCATCCGCATTCATCTCTGGCATAGATGAATTGCTTATAGACAATCCACGTATGACTTTAGTTACCAAGTGCAGATTCTTTTCGACAAGAGCTTGCCAAGTTGTAGGCACATACTCTGTTTTCATTTGCCACACCACCTTTCATCCTATTGCAGCGTGGAGCAGTTTGCGGTTATTCTTTAATACTTTTTTCGATTCCTGAATGAGCTGGTTACAACGGTATATGTCAAAGTTACCGATGTGCATCTCCTCCATAGGTATCCCCAGTTTATCGGATGCCCAGGAATAAGCTTGGTTACGGGAAAAAATACCATTTAACCAAATCTGATCGAAAACCTGGTGTGCCTGTATACGTTTTTGACGCAGGCTTTTATTAGCTAAAGTTCCATTTGGGCGTATTGTGCCGGGTTTTACGCCTACATGGGCATCACATGTGGGATACCTGGAACAGACATAAACCTTACCCTGCCTTGCCCCAGGACCGTAAACATAGGAAGAATCTTTTAATATAGCTGCACTGCCACAGTAGGGACAGCGGATGGATTTGCTTTTCAATATTCGTCACCTCTTTCTTAATATCTGCTGTACGTATTGGTTTACGTATTTTCTACTTACATTTTAAATAGTAAGACAGCGGCTGCACAGAGATTGAGGCGTAAAACCAATGCAGGATAAGTACCAAATCCTTTAAAATGTAAATTTTAGTATTCAGGATAAAAAATAGCCTTAATCAATGGAAACAGTATGCTGTCTGAAAAACGGCTGTAATTAATTCCTGTAAAAATGAACTTATCCAGGAAGTAACGAGTCATAAATAAAATAACCAAAGCTATACAAAAGCGGTAAATCAGTCGGTGTTTACGGGGATTTAACCGCCGGGGGAAAAAGTTGCATGCCAGAATAAATGCCATAGGCAGAAATATGAAATTTTTTAGTATCCAATCGATTATCAAAATTATTTTAATGAACATAGTTGACACCTCCTCATAGTATTCATTACGCCTTAATGCGGAAATGCGCAACTTACCAGTCGTAACATGCGTCTATTTCCTGCTTCAACAGTTGCTTTATTTGGCAGCAGCTTTATCCTTTTTTGATATG
>CATZVV010000190.1 GCA_958425285.1 uncultured Lachnoclostridium sp.
TCAGATTCATTAATATTTGTCCGAAAAAGTGTCTTAATTTATGAGACCATTATATCCCTTTCTGTCAAACCACCAATATATTTCATCAAATCTTCATTCTCACTAATTTTAAAGCATTCATTAGCGTATATAGCTTTTATACGTTCTATTTGGTATTCAAATGCTTCAGTTAACCTCCTCTTGTCGGATACTCTAAACATATAATTTCTAGAAACCATTTCCTTTTTCCAGTACTCTTCCAATTCTATAATATTATCTTTTGATGGTCCTAAAATTGTAATAAATATACTGGGGGCAATTTCATATTTATTTTTTACTAATTCTGAGCATATCGCTTGTCCTCTAGCAGCTGAATTTAAGGGTATCCTTCTTTCTTCTATTAATACACCCAAAGACATTCCCTCATTTATTCCAACTTCTTGATCTACATCCAATAGCATTCCTTGGGAAATAATTTCATCCAAAATTTTATTATCTTTTTCTGTAAAAATATTTTCTTTTTGAGAATAGAATCGACTATTAACAATTTGAAGGAAGCCATTATACCAAACGTTCTCTATAAAATTAAAATTTGTTCCTTTCAAAACTTGAATAAGTCCACATATGTGATCATTATCCATATGTGTACATACCATCAAACCAATTTTCTGTCCAAGCTCTTTTATATGCTGTATTTCCGCTTTTATATATTTATGATAAGTCTTTGATAATCCACCATCAATTAATATATTATATTGACTTTCTTTTCCAATAGACAATATAATACAATCTCCATACTCTGCTGGAAATAACTTAATATGCAACATTCAGTTCTTACCTCGTTTATCACAATTTTATATATGTATCATAAATCCATAAAAGGATTACCATTCTCTGGTAACCCTTTTATAATTTATTTTACATTAAAAATACAATAACTCCTAAAGCGATTTACGCCCCCTCTTGAGTCGCAAGTTTCTGGATCTCTTCGACTGTAAATCCTGTATGCTTTGCAATCTTCTCATAAGATAACTCACCATCTACAAGCAAACTACAAGCAATTTCTTTTCTCTCTTCTAATTTAGCCTCATTCCGCATATCTTCCATTGCCTTACACATAGCAGCCACTCCTTTCTCATCTTCCTTGAAATATCTTACACGTTCTGCCAATGTTCTATACTTCATATCCTTTGCATCTGTACAGGAAAAATCATGCATCAGAATCCCTATGGGCGACTCATCCCGATATGCACCGTTCACATATAAAATATGCGCCTCATCGCCAAAGTTCTCGCCTGTTTCTTTGATTACTCGGTCAATATGATAAAGCGGCTTTCCCTTTCCCAGCACATCATTTTCTGTAATAAAGATCACGTAGGTTTCTACTAAGTTCTCCAGTTTATCCCCTGGCTCAGTCACATTCGCATCAATCAGGCTACTGTGATATCTGGCTCTCTTTGCTCCTGCCCCACGATCCGCTCTCTGGATTTCCACATTGTACCGCTTTCCCGTCTCATCTGTTGCGTAAATATCCAGAATAATCGATCTGCCCTGCAGATTCTTCATAAAATGCTGTGTCTCCACCTTTTTCACTTTCAAGTCATCTCTTCCAAGAACAATATGGAGAACCAACTCTGTACACTCAATATTTTCTTCAAAACATTTCGACATGAAGTCATCATCCATCAGACGAAACCCCCGAAGGCGCTGCAGATCTTCCGTCCTGAACTTTTCTTCCCAATTCTTACTCATATCTGCTCTTCCTTTCTTTGAAGGTTTTTGCCAGAACCGCAAACTACTCCTATCATATCTAAATTTTATCACAGACACACTTTTGTTACAAGGTTCATTCCAATGCGTTTTATGTAAAATCATTATAAATCCACTAATGTTCACACTGCCAACAATAAAACCCTCAGCCCACCGTCTGAGGATTTTATTCTTAGCAGTGTCCCATGTGCCATCCGGCGGGAGCGCTCCCTTCGGATTGGCTCCCTCCTTCCTTAATCTTCAAAATCTATCCGCTGTGTCATCACAATTCCGGACTGAAACTGTATCTCTATCTTGCTTTCATTGATAACCCTGACTGCCCGCAGCAATCGTCTTCCCAGCTCATCATCAAACTCCCGTTTCAGGTAATTGGTCTTTCTCATGTAACCTTCCATATCTTGCATCCTCTGGTCATAGGACTCAGCCAGCTGCCACTCCCGGACAACCTTGACCTTTTTCTTCTTCAGTTCTTTGTTCTCATCTGCTATGATGCGATACTCCTTATCGAACACTTCATCTGCTGACTCAACTTTCGCACTTTCCTCGATGAGCTTCATCAGCTTTTTCTGAAGTTCCTCTATCCGGCTATCATATTCCGTAAGTTCTGCAGTCGCAGAGTAACTCCCTATAATCCGTATGACATTCTCCCGGAATGCTTGCACGAATTTGCCCTGTTCTTCTACTGCACTGTTAACTGCTGTCATAATCACTTCATGCAGAGCGGTTTTTTACTGTAATCAGCTTATCAACATATTCGCATTTCCCGAAAATCCACCATTCCTTTGCAGCATTTGATACCCGTTACTCAAACATAGAATCATTCAATACTTGTCCGGTTGGTGTAATGCAACAAAACATCCTCCACAACAAAGTCATTTTCATCTTCTCCATCATCGCTGTTATACCAAATCCACCGCTCTACATACTCCATGAACCAGGACTGATTTCTCAATGCCGTAATTAATTTCCCAAAACATGCATAATCTTTGGTACATCCTCGTCCTACAAAAAGCACTGTTTCATCCGGCTTTTCACTATAATCTATCTGTTCTTTTTGAAATGCTCGAATCAACATCCCATATAAAACTTCCGGAGTATGTTTTCCACCTTCACTGATTTGTTCTGCATTCAGTCTAATTTCCAATTTCAGCATAAATAGTATCGCCCTCTGTTCACTTCCGCTCACAAGCTGCAAACCTTGTATTCATTCTCCTCTGCAAAACAGATAATGATCTGTTTCTCATAAACATCAACTCTTTTTACCTTATTTTTCACAATGTTCTCATCATACACACCACCACACACAGCAACCGCCAGAATTCTTTTCATCTTCTCATCTTGCAAGGTCGGAGAACACCCACATACCATCTTCCCCTTCTCCATTCTTGTACCGCATCTCCATACAATCTTCCCTCTTTCCGTTCTACGTCTGAAACCTGCCCCGCAATTTCCACAAACCAATAGATTACTAAACAAATATTTGCTGCTATACCGATTGCCTATATTCGATTTTTCTCCTTTTTCATCCAGTACTAATCTTGCTCTCAGAAACATTTCCTCCTGTACTCTGTCAAAAATCTCGGGCGAAATAATAGCCGGATGACTGTCTTTCACATAATACTTCGGACGCTGTCCCTCATTTTTCTTACGGATTCCATTTACATAATCTTCTGTAAAAGTTTTTTGGAACAAACTATCTCCTTTATACTTTTCATTTTTCAACATCTTTTGTATCGTTGTTGTGTCCCACTGGCTTTTCCCCGTTGCTGTTTTAATATTCCGCTTTTCTAATTCTGCTTTAATCTGAGCAAAAGTATATCCTGTTAAATAAAAATCGAATATCATCTTAACAACTTCCGCCTGCTCAGGAACTATTACCAACTCCCCCTCTATACATTGATACCCCATAAATGCTTTATAATTTGTAAAAGTCCCCTGCTCAAATCTTCTTGTAACTGCCCACTGCATGTTTTCACTTATATTTCTGCTCTCCTCCTGCGCTACTGCTCCTGACAATGTTATATACGCTTCTGCTACTGGATTCAATGAATCTAACTTTTCATTTTCAAAATACATACTGATTCCCCTTTCCTTCAAAAATCTGATTATGTTCAATAGTTCAAGCGTGTCTCTTGACACTCTGCTTACTGATTTGGTAAGTATGTAATCTATTTTCCCTTTATCCGCCTGCTTTAGCATCCGTTCCAACCCGGCTCTTCCCTTTTTTCGCAAACCGGTTTTTCCAAAATCATAATATACACCTGCAAATTCCCAATTATCATTATCCAATATCCGCTCTGTATAATATAAAATCTGATTCCTTAAACTTTCTTTTTGCGCTTTACTTTTGGTGCTGACACGACAATATGCTGCTACTCTCAGTTTTTTCTGTTCTTTTGGAGGTGGTAAAACCAATCTGATTTTTTTCATCAAATCATATCTCTCGTCAATTAAGAAAAAGACGCAAAGACATCATCGTCCTTGCGCCTAAAATTTTTTCTTTATAACTTCTTTCACTGTCCAACATGCTGCAACAGGACTATGGACTCACAATGCACCGTCCCCGGAAACATATCACAACACCTCCCCCTCTCCACCACATACCCC
>CATZVV010000191.1 GCA_958425285.1 uncultured Lachnoclostridium sp.
TCTTTGTTTCAATTCTTGAAAAAAATATAAAACTGCCGTTTCTCTAATTTCTTCATGAAAATTTATAACTGAATCTTAAAAAGTTAATATTAATCCTAGATAAACTACAATATTTTTCATAAAGCCACAGCCATATTTTCGGGATACAACCAAGTGACTGCCCAGACACGCAACAAGGAAACACGCAAATACATTTGGATTCACAAAAATTGAACCACAACGAAAACTGGATAATTCAGTAAATTGTGTGTTGTAAAACTGAATACTATCGCCATAGAAGTTCTTCAGTATTGTATTCATATCAATAACTTTGGTAAACTGCAGTATGGCAACAACTACAGACAATGTTAAGAGCATATTCCAGATAGATATATATTTTCTAATATCTACCTTGGAACGCATTATTATCTGAGCAATCAAAATATATATAATGCCTCTCTCAATCTCTTTTACTGCATAACGACTGCTCCCCAATGCAGAGAATCCGCCAAATATGGAAAGTACCATGTATACAATACCCATTCCAGCAATTACAACAAACAACTTTGTAATTTGATTCATGTATAGGGCTGCTTTTCCCTCATGTGCCATCATGTACAGCAGAACAAATGCAAGCACCATAGTAATCGGAAAGAGAAATCTGTTAACCAGGAAAAGTACCACAACAATTGATAGAAATGTATATATAAAATTATTATTGTTTCTTACCATTATCGTGCCCCTCCATCATCCTGTCTCTTCACTATACATACTTCCATCAACTGCGCCAGTGCCGCAGCATTGTCCTTAACAAAATATCTTGCATTTGCATATTCCTTTGCCACATCCCTTGCATACAAGCAATCGGACAATAATACCGGTGCACCGACTGACATAGCTTCACATATCGGCAAACCAACCGTTTCAAGGTAAGACGGGAATAGCAATATCGACTGCGCATACCAGTCGCTCATCTGCTCCCGATTTTGCTGTCCTACCCACAAGAAATCCATACCACAATCCACTGCTTCTTCCTGTATCCTGCTGATTCTGGAATTTTCGTTTCCTTTTAGCGTAAACACACATCGAAATTGTGTGATACCTTTTTGATATAGCAACTTTGAAGCCTCCAATATCACATCATGATTCTTAAACCTTGCATCACTTGCAGGATAAAAGAACGTACATTTATCCGTCGGTGACCAAATTACATCCTCAAATAAATTTATCTCCGGAAATACGACCTGAACCTTTGTTTCAGATATTCCTGTCTGACGGACAACTTCATTTTTCATCCAGTTAGTCTGAACAATCACGATATTTGCTCTCTTGATAGATTGTTTGATCATCGATCCAATCAGATTTTGATAAATCCACAGTTTTTTATCCTCTTCAATGCTAAATCTATGTTCAGAAAACGGTAAAGCGTTATGAATATAAACAGTCTGTGGCAATTTACAAAATGGAATATCCGTATTCTGTAAGGATAAAATCTGCTCAATTTTATAGTCGCAAATGTATTTTTTAACACCTATATAATCAAACCACAACCTATGCAACCATGTTTTTTTTACTTCCGGAACATTGATCACCGTTATATTATCGGTATTCTCCAGTGTATGTTTGCCTAACAGATACACATACTGGTTCTCTTTGTCCTCTTTATGAATACTGTAAAACCAGTTCAGCACGGTCACTGCACCGCCATTTTCGGCGGCGACATCATACACCAGAATCCTCATCTATTTTCTCCAAATCATTTTATTGACAATGCCTGAATAGCTCTGAATGATCTTAATGACCTTTGTAGACACAGCTCTGTCCTGATAACACGGAACCTCCGCTGCTAGATCGCCATTGGCATACATTGCCGTTACAAGTTCAACTGCCTGCAATACCTGTTCTGTGCTAATCGAACCAATTGTAAACACGCCCTGATCCATAGCTTCCGGTCTTTCCGTAGAGGTACGCACCGATACTGCCGGGAATTTGAAATATGCACCCTCCTCCGGCACCGTTCCGCTATCTGAAACAACACAAAAAGCATTCTGCTGCAACTTGTTGTAATCAAAAAATCCAAGTGGCTGATGCTGAATGACCCTTTTATCAAAAATAAACCCACGCTGCTCAATATATTTCTTACTTCTCGGATGGCAAGAGTAAAGAATAGGCATATCATATTTCTCTGTCATCGCATTAACTGCATTCATAAGGGAAAAAAAATTCTCTTCAATATCTATATTTTCTTCCCTGTGTGCAGACAAAAGAATATATTTTTTTGACTCTAATCCCAAGCGTTTCAGAACATCACTTCTGTCGATTTTTTCCTTATGATCTGTCAACACTTCCGCCATAGGCGAACCAACTACAAAGGTATACTCTGGTTTTGCACCACTATCAAGTATGTACCGCCGTGCGTGTTCTGAATAACAGAGATTGATATCGCTCGTCACATCAACGATGCGACGTATAACTTCTTCCGGTAGATTCTCATCTTTACAACGATTTCCGGCTTCCATGTGAAATACGGGTATCTTCAATCTCTTGGCAGAAATAACACAGAGGCAGGAATTGGTATCTCCCAAGACAATAATTGCATCGGGTTTTACTGCACTCATCAGCTCATAGGATTTGGAGATAACATTTCCCATTGTCTGACCAAGGTTTTCTCCTACAACACCCAGATAATGATCTGGCTCTCTCAAGCCAAGATCATCAAAGAAAATCTTATTCAGCTCGTAATCATAATTCTGACCTGTATGTACAAGAATGTGGTCAAAATACTGGTCGGCTTTTTTTATTATTGCGGACATCTTAATGACTTCCGGACGAGTGCCTACAATCGTCATCAATTTAAGTTTGCTCATATCGTTTCCTCTCTCATCATATGTCTCTCACAATTCATAGTGCGGATACATCTCTTTATGTGCTCTCATCCATAATGCCATTTCTGCAACCATCTGTTCATAATCCGGTATCTCAAAATCGTCACCCAGCTTGGACGGAACAAGGGACTTGTCTGCAACTATGCCCTCTACCGGATTGATTGTTACAGTATTATCCTTCAAGTATTTATTGAACAGTTTCAACAATTCGTATTTACTGATAGAGTTTTGAGGAACCGCATTATATAAGCCGCTCATGCGTTCTTTCGCTATATACTTCATTGTTTTTGCTAGTTGAACAGTTGTCTGTCCTGTCCACATTGTTTTTGTGAATCCATTGATGGTGCCACTTTGCTTCATAAACCAGCTCAATAATCCAATACCGCTTGCCTTAATATCCGGACCTACAATTGAATTACGAAGTGTGATATTCTTGTCATCATTTAACTCACCAAGCGCCTTTGTCCGATCATAAAAGGTTTTTCCATCTGGAAAATCAGACACCAAATAACTTCCCTTTTCTCCAGAAAATACACAGTCTGTACTCATATGAATTACCTGTATCGATGTTCCCTCTGTTATTCCCGCCAAATAGTGCGGCAGGTAAGAATTCAGAAATACTGCACCAGGTTTGTTATTTTCTGCGAATTGATTTAAAAGACCGACACAGTTGATGATAATATCAAAATTTCCTGAATCTATAACTTCTTTTAACTGATCCGTATTATATGCATCACCAATGACACTATCAAAATATAAAGATTTCTCCCTTGCATATCCTAGTACTTCGTGTCCAGTTTCTTTCAAATAGACAGCTATTGTATTTCCTGCCATACCATTGCTGCCAAGTATTAAAAATCTCATAAATATTTGCTCTCCCTCTGCTGCATAGTGTTTTTTTAGGTCTCATTTTTCTCTACTATTTATCATCACTCACAATGCACTATCACTCTACAGCTCGCTACCTTTTTGCAGTTCCTCTCTGATATATGCCAACTCTAACAGTTTTTCTTTTACCTGCTCCACAGATAGAAGCTCCGTATTATTTGAATTAAATTCCGTTAATGTATTCCGCTCTGTATCCCCGTGAATAAAATACTTATCATAGTTCAATCCACGCTTGTCACACGGAACTCGGTAGAAATTCCCCATATCAATAGCATGTGCGCATTCCTCATTGGTCAGGAGTGTCTCATACATTTTTTCGCCATGTCGGATACCGATAATTTTAATATCTTCTTTTTTGCCGCCAAACAAATCGCACACTGCTTCTGCCTGAACCCCAATCGTACAAGCCGAAGCTTTCTGCACCAAAATATCTCCTCTTTCTCCGTGTTCAAATGCAAAAAGGACCAAAGAAACCGCATCATCCAGAGACATAATAAAACGAGTCATGCCAGGATCTGTTAATGTAATAGCG
>CATZVV010000192.1 GCA_958425285.1 uncultured Lachnoclostridium sp.
GAAGCCCCCAATGGAAATACTTCAGCAATTCACTGGGATCTTGTATGTATACAGTCTCCGGAGTATGGTGTAGGAGATATTTATTTTGATGATGTTCTGATACTAAAAGATGGAATCTTTGTTTTGAATGAATTGAAGTCATTGAATCCTGAGAATTTAATTTAGATAAGGAATCAGCAATGTTTTTTTACAGAGAGGGGAATTTTATTGGAGGAGAGAGAATTAATCCGTCAGGCAATTTGTGCCAGAGAGAATGCGTATGCACCTTATTCGGGGTTTCAGGTAGGGGCAGCGCTTCTGGCAAAAGGGGGGGGAATATATCGGGGATGTAATGTCGAAAATGCCGCCTACACGCCAACGAACTGTGCGGAACGGACGGCTTTTTTCAGTGCGATTTGTCATGGTGAGAGGGAGTTTGCCGCAATTGCTATTGTGGGAGGTCCGGAGGGTAGGATGACTGCCCCCTCTCCGTGCGGAGTATGCAGGCAGGTGATGATGGAATTTTGTGATCCTAAAACATTTCGCATTATTTTGGCGAAATCAGAGTCGGATTATGAGAGATTAACATTAGAGGAACTTTACCCGAGAGGATTTCAGCTATGATGTATTTACCAGAAGCATATAAAAATGAAATGAAGCGTATTTTAGGAGATGAGTATAAGGAATATGAAGCCTCCCTGACCCAGACCAGATGTTATGGTTTGCGTGTGAATACGGAAAAAATATCCATACAGGACTTTGAGAAAATATGTCCCTTTCCGATTCGAAAGATTCCGTTTGTAGAAAATGGTTATTATTACAATGAAGATGTACAGCCTGCAAAGCACCCATACTATTTTGCAGGACTTTATTATTTGCAGGATCCAAGCGCTATGATTCCTGCTTCTAGGTTACCGGTAAATGAAGGGGAGGCAGTTTTGGATTTATGTGCAGCTCCCGGTGGTAAGACAACAGAACTTGGGGCGAAGTTAAATGGAACCGGTATTCTTGTTTCCAATGATATTAGTGTGAAACGCGCCAAAGCTCTGTTAAAGAATGTACAGCTCTTCGGTATTCCAAATAGTTTTGTACTTACAGAATACCCCCACAAACTGGCCGGTGTATTTTCTGAATTTTTTGATAAGATTTTGGTTGATGCACCGTGTTCTGGAGAAGGTATGTTTCGTAAGGATCCGGCAATGGTGAAAGCATGGGAAGAAAATGGTCCGGAATTTTATGCAAAGCTGCAGCGAGAGATTTTAGAGGAGGCAGTTACTATGCTGAAGCCAGGGGGAATGTTGTTGTATTCTACTTGTACATTTTCACCGCTTGAGGATGAAGGCACGGTGGATTTTATACTGAAGAATCATTCAGAACTTTCACTTGCACCGATGGAAGGATATGAGGGTTTCGTAAATGGAAGGGGAGAACTGATAGGTTCCAAGTATGATATGAGTGCCTGTATCCGTGTTTTTCCCCATAAAATGGAGGGGGAAGGTCATTTTTTAGCACTTTTAAAAAAAGAAAATGAAGGGAATGATTCAATCCCAATACAAAATAGTAATTTTGGATTAAAGGGAGAAGTCAGAAAATACTTTGAAGATTTTGCTGCTAACTTTACGAAATCCTTTGAGAACTCTCGTTTAGATGCAAAGAATGGGATGATTTATTATATGCCGAAAAAAGTCCCTTCACTGAGGGGACTAAAGTATATACGAGGCGGACTTTTTATGGGAGAATGTAAAAAGAATCGTTTTGAGCCAAGCCAGGCGCTCGCAGTGGCATTAAAAAAGGAGGATTATAGAAATACAATTGATTTTAGGGTAGAGGATGAACGGGTTGTCCGGTATTTGAAAGGAGAGACGATTATTCTTTCTGAGAGTGAAGCAGCTCATAAAAAAGGATGGCAGCTTGTATGTGTAAGCGGTTATCCTTTAGGATGGGCAAAATTAACGGGGACTAATTTGAAAAATAAGTATTTCAGTGCATGGCGAATGATGTAAGGTTAGTTAAAATTGATATATTGTGCATAGTTGCTATCTGTGCTTGATTTTTGTGTATAAATTTTATATAATATTACTAACTGGAAAGTACAAAAAATAAGGAGGTAATTCCATGAAAAAGGTAGGCAGAGAGTTAACTGCAATCTGTGTTGCCGCAGCAATGGTGCTGACAGCAATGATACCGGTTGGAGCAGCAGAAGCAGCTTCTAAACCCAAATTGGCAACAAAGACGATTTCAGTTAAAGTTAAGAAAAGTAAGACAATTAAGATTAAGAAAAAGAGAAAATGTAAGATTACATTTAAATCTAAGAACAAGAAGATTGCTACTGTTTCTTCAAAAGGTAAGGTTACCGGAAAGAAAAAAGGTAATACAAAGATAATGGTTTATTACAAGAAAGGCAAGGCTGCCAAAAAGAAATTAGGAACCGTTAAAGTAAAAGTAACTGCTGCAGGCAAGGTAGTACAGAGTCCGGCACCGACGGCGGGAACAAATACAACAGTGGTACCGTCTGCAACAGCTCCGACTGTATCAAAGGCACCGGCTGTCTCTCAAGATCCGGCAGCTTCCGCAAATCCTTCACAGACCCCGGAGGTAACACCAGAGGCTTCTCCAGAAGGACCTACACCAATTCCGTCATTGGATCCGGACAATTTGGTAACGGTAGATTATCCAACGCTATATTCAGATATTCCAGATTTGGATATCATTCGTGTGGGTGGTAACTATTATATGGTTAGTACTACCATGAATATGTGTCCGGGAGTACCAATTATGAAGTCTACGGATTTGGTACACTGGCAAATTGTAAATTATGTTTACGATACATTTGAAGATGATGACGTTACTAATATGGAAAATGGTAAACAAATGTATTCACACGGTTCATGGGCAGCTTCGTTAAAGTACAATGAAGCAGAGGGTAAATTCTATGTGGCATTTAACAGTAATGACCATGGATTTTATATTTATACAACAACAGATATTGAAAGTGGAACCTGGGAGAAGCATTCTATAAAATCCAGTTTCCATGATCCTGCACTATTATTTGATGATGAAAAATTGTATGTAATATCCGGTGGTAATTTACAGCAGCTTGAATTAGATGATGAAGCTGGTACAGTAAATAAAGTGGGTTCATCTGTAAAACTTCTGGAGAAGAGTGCGGATTGGAGTTTATGGGAAGGTACACATGCATATAAGATTGGAGAGTACTATTATCTCTGCATCATTGCATCTCCATCCGATAGATGGATGCGTACAGAAGTCTGCTACCGTTCCAAAACTCTGGAAGCCGGAAATTGGGAAGAGCAGATTATTTACCAGGGAGGCTCTGGCGGCTCTGGTTCTGGTTTGGCACAGGGTGGTGTTGTAGATACCGCCTATGGTGATTGGTATGGATTCTTATTCCAGGATCGTGGTGGAGTTGGTCGTATTCCATCAATTGTAGCAGTAAATTGGGATTATACTGACAGCGAAGGAAATAGCTATAAAGACTGGCCAATGATGGGAACTTATGATGCAGATGGTAATTTCCAGCCTAGCGTTTCAAGTAATTCCATGAAAATTAATTTAAATGATAGCGGTTTGGATAATTATTTTGTTGCCAATGATGAGTTTACATATACAGAAGGTGAAAAGTTGAAACTGGTATGGCAGTGGAATCATAATCCACAAAATGATTACTGGTCCGTATCTTCAAATCCTGGTTACCTGAGACTCACCACATACCGTACGGTAGACAACATTTATTATGCACGTAACTCTTTGACACAGCGTACTTACGGTCCAACCTGTAAGTCAGAAACAAAGATTTCCGTTGCAAATATGAAAGCTGGCGATTATGCAGGTTTGGCATCTGTTGCAGACCACGCAGGTATGGTAGGTGTAATGTGTGATGAAAATGGTGATAAGTATATTACACAGGCAGGCTATACATTCCCAGCAGCTTCTGCAACATCTTCGACGGAACAGACAAAGATAAATGCGCAGGTAGAATTAGGTGATGCAACAGAAGTATACTTGAAAATTGAGTATAATTTTGGAAGTGGCGACAAAGCAAACTTCTTCTATAGCCTGGATGGAAGCAGCTGGACAAAGATTGGTACACAGCAGTCTCTGGCATTTTCAACATCCACAACCTTCATGGGTGCCAGAACATGGTTGTTTAACTACGCAACACAGGAAGCTGGCGGTTATGTAGATTTTGATTATTATAAAATTGAGGATTAATTGTAATTAAGTAAGCGCCTTATTTTAGGGTATATTTTCAAACTAAATTTCCTCGTCTATAATTA
>CATZVV010000193.1 GCA_958425285.1 uncultured Lachnoclostridium sp.
CGGGCAATCTGATTGAGGTTGGAACCGATCTTTCCATATTCCCCTAAAAGTTCTCTCAGGATTTTCATATCTGCAACAACTTCATAGTGGACATGGATTTCTTTTTCCAGAAACAATTTTCGCAAATACTCAGATCTGGACAACCCTGCCGTGGCAGCGTGTTGATTTAGGATCTCAAGTTCGATATCTGTAACCTTCATGCAGACAATGTTCTTGTAGCAATTTTTTTCCGGTTTTTTCTTACGTGGCATACTCCTCCCTTCCCTTCAATTATGTTTTTTCCACGAAGTGGAACCACTGAAACAGGTCAGCTGTCCCTTCTGACTTTGCTCAGTGATGCACCCACATTTTGTGGAAGCCATATGACATCAAAAGATGTCTAAATCGAGGGTATGGGGAAATCGAAATCCCCATCAAGATCACGCCCCGGAAGGAATGATAAAATCCATAAAATGGATTTCGGTATTACCCGGGTGGATCTTGCTCTAGAAAAGTCAAACCCTCTCACTACTCACATTGTTTTGGGTTGGAAATACAGTATAGAATGGTTTTTTTAAAATATTTTTGAATTGCAAACTTACAATGAAGAAAGCAATGTCAGATATTTCTTCTTCGATTCTATCCTGCATACTTGCTTCCGGATTGGAGATTGGCACTTGGATGCAATCCTTTCCGATTTCGATGTATTGATTGAAAAAAATCTAATATTTTGTGGAAAATTGCCCGTCAGTGTCCCCTATGTCCGCCCCTATTCGTTGACTTCGTTCGCCTGACGGATTATAATTAATCTCAGTTTATCGTATGCAGCTTAGAGAATCGTGGAGGAGCATAAAGGAGCTTATTTCGACATAGTAGACATCAGAAAAATGGGGCATTTCTTCTAGAAGAATACAAATCCTTTGCAATGAGAACAGAGTTCCTGGCGCTCAAAAAGTGGAACGTGCCTGAATCTTCCATTTGATGCGGAAAAGCCAAAAAACCAGAGGATCAAAAGTGGCAAGTATATAAAATCGGATCAATAATGTATTTCATTTGATATAACGCGCTGGTATTTGACCATAAACAGTGTGAAGGATGTTAATTATTTTGGCGATTAATAATAGCAATATGATTTGAACGATAAAGGAGAGAAGTTGTAATGGACCTGCTGAATGAATTAAATACCAAGCGAGAAGATTATTCGCAGGCACTTACTCAAAACCAAAATGATCTTGTTAAAGCACGTTCCGTGTTAGCAAAATTGAAGGAGCAATATGATATCGACAAACCGGTGATTGATCGCCTGGAATCAGAAGATAAAGTATTGATAGAAAAACAAAAAAGTACAGGTATTAAAATTGAGGTGCTGGCAAATAAGATAGAAGAATTAAAGCGTTCTATTGTAGTGATTCAGAAAGAACTTGCAGGAGTATTCCTTTTCTCGGTCGGAAAGAAGAGAGAGTTAAGAAGTAAATTAGAATCCAGAGAGAGACATTTAGAGCAGATGACACAGCAGTTGGCAGTGTTGGAAAAACAAAAATCTGTGATTGTGAAACAAAGGAATACGGAAGAACTTGAAGCAAAGCGTACATATTTCCTTCAGATACAGAAAGATATAACTGATGCTGAGAAGCAAATTGAGACGTTGACTCTGCGTGCCGATGAGCTGATATCAGGGATTCTACAAATCGATCAGGACATTGAAAAGGAAAATGATCGAATCGCCCAGATTAGGAAAGATGAACTGTCTCAAGTACAAGCTGATCCAAAGAAAATCAAATCAGAAGACAGCACTTCTTTGAATTTAGAATCAGGAACGTCTGTTGAGAAGGGGATTCCTTGCAATGAGACTAAAACATCAAAGGCTTATTACATTATTTATGGAGTAGAACCTGAGGATTATGCTGATGTTGACATTCAATCATTGAATTTTTCAGTAAGGTTAACAAATCGTTTGATTGAAGAAAATTATCACACTGTTGCGGAACTTCTGAAATCCAATGATGATATAATGGAAAAAATACGTGGGTTTGGTAAAGGATGTTTTGACGAACTGCACACATATTTAGGAACATTGGATTCAGAAAAACAGAAAGTTAGAACGGATAGCTTGCCAAACGAATTATTCCAGTTTAAAGAAAAAATCATTAAGGGTGACTTTAGTTTTACGAGTGAATTGGAACTTAGCGATGCGTCTTGGAAATATATTAACCGGTATAAAGAAGCCCATGCTGTTTTAGATTCCGGATTTGTCGAGGAACTTGTGAATGGTACACCTGCAGCTTTGCAAATATATGTGATGCTGGCAGAGTTTATTAAGCGTGATGAGGAGAAGAAAAAAGTTCAAAACATTTTAAATGAGATCTCTGCAAATCGGTTGGCCGAGAAGATAAGTTGGCTGATCACTTGCTATTCCTCTGATGTAAACACTGTTAATTATTTGAATTCCCTGGTTGCTGATGAGACTCCGAGTTTGGAAAGTTATATAGTTTCGAATGCGGACAGGCTGTTATCGGGAGATCACCGTTTGGTGCAATTTGTTCGGTGGTGTCAGTTTGAACTGCATGAGGATTTAAAACAACTATTTGCTAATGCAATCAAGAATGAACGTGAACTACAGGTTATCCAGGGGAGAGCCGCTGGAAAAACACTTGATGCGATTGGTAAAAGCTTCGACATTACAAGAGAACGTGTTCGTCAGATAGAAAAGAAAGTCGTACGAAAATTCAATAACTGGCAAAAACGTAATCGTATCATGTACAAAATTTTTATCGAGTTAAAGGAGACAGCAGGATTATCGACCATGGAGTTGATGGATGCCGTCGGAGAACATGGGCGCGAATTTGTCTATTTGATTAAGAATTGTGAAGACAGTGAGTTCATTTATGATAAACAATTAGATTTGTTTATGATTGAATCACTGTCTATTGCAGATAAAGTTCAGGCATATGTTGAATCTATGCCGGATACTTTTCCGGAGAGAAAACTTGCTGGATTTATAAAGACTGCAGAAAAGGAGTTTGAATATCCGGAGAAACTTGTATCTGCAGCAATTGAAGATAATTATAAAAAGACAGGGGATACTTATCATAGGTTTAGATTGACTCTTGAAAGCATGTATTCGGACATCCTTAAGCGATTCTATCCGGATGGAATACATGTTTATGATGCGGATGAAATTGAACACTTTCGTATGCATGTTAATGAAGAATACGGGATAGATATATCAGATAAGAGTGATCATGCAATAGGTTCGATCCTTTCACGGATTGGAATTCTGTGCGGTCGAGGGATTTATAAACTACGTCAGGAAAAACCATATATTACCAAAGAACTTTCTCAGAAAATTCATGATTATATCGAGGACAGTCCTGCACCAATATTTATGACCAATACCCTGTATAGTGTATTTGAAGATGATCTTATTGAGCAGGGAGTTGATAACAAGTATTATCTTCAAGGAATCTTGCGCGAATTATATGAGGCAGAATGGATTTTTCGAAGGGATTATATTTCTAAAGATGAATCATATACATCTGTGTATTCAAGCATAGTAGGATTTATACGAAATTCGCAGTATCCGGTGACAAAAGAAAAGATACAAAGAGCATTCCCCGGAGTGACAGAAATTGTAATAAACTTCTCTGTTTCTGATCATAACATCATCAATCTTTTTGGGCAATATATACATAGTTGTCGGTTGAAGTTGTCGGATCGAGATATTAAGTACATTAGAGATGTGGTTGAGCAAAATTTGATCAAGAATGGTGTATGCCATTGCAAGGATATATATGAGTACATCAACGAAGAGTATCCTGTGCTGCTTACGAATAATTTTATTAGTTACCCTTTTAGCCTATATAGTTTGCTGGAATACTTGTTTGGTGATTATTACAATTTTTCCAGACCGTATATTGCAAGAAAGAATGCTACTATTGAGCGAGTGGATGATTTATTGCATGATATGATTAGAGAATCTGAGAAAATATCTATATCAGATATTATGGCGTTTGCAAGAGAACATCATTTTGTAATAGCAAACATTTTGGAATTTATCGACTCATGCAATGAAACACATCTTCTCATGAATGATATGGAACTGGCATCTATTGATTATATAGGAGTTACAGCGGAAATTGCGGCAATTCTCGAAAAAAGAATTTCTGAAGAAATTGATTGTACTGTTCCAATTCATCAACTGCAGAGTGTCTCAACCTTGCCCGAGATTAACGTTGAATGGAACACCTGGTTAATCTATAGCGTGATAAAAAAATGGGGCGTTTCGTTAGAAGTGGCAG